>CAWUOG010000739.1:0-1752 GCA_963923875.1 uncultured Alphaproteobacteria bacterium | reverse complement strand
GCCGGCTCCTATCTTTCCTTCTGCCAGAGCTGGTAGAGCGGGTCCGACGTCGTCTTGAAGGCGACGCGCTTGAAGCCCGCACGACGCAGCACCTCGTCGCGCGGCCACCAGTCGAGACCGATCAAAACCGGATTGGTCGGCTTACCCGGCACGACATGCACCGGGGTCATCAGGATCACCCAGTCGGCCGAGGTGACCTCGTCGATCAGAGGCTCGATGCGCGCGGGCACCCAGCGCACGGCGTCCGCCTGGAACACGGCCGAACGGCCGGCATAGCCCTTGGCCATCAGCGCGAGGGTCGGGTCATCGGGTGAGATCACCTTGCCGGGGAGGCCCCGCGCCTCGGCAATCACCAGCGGCCGGCTGCTGTCGCCCAGACCGACGAACTGCCCCTGGATCCGAAACAGATCGAAATTGGGCGTGACGAAGATCACCAGCAGGAACGTCACGACCACCGAGGCGGCGCTGCGTGCAGCCCAGGCGATATCGGTGCGCGCCAGAAGTCCGAGCAGCACCGGGAGGCGCCAGGCGCAGAAGGCACCCATGCCGAGAAATGCCGGAATCAGCGAATTGAAGTAGGCGCCCTCCTTGGCGGCGGCGATGCAGCCGGAGCCACAGGCACAGGCGATGAAGACCATCAGCCAGCGGATGCGCGGCCGCTTGATGTCGGCGGCGGCATCGGTGAACAGCCATTGTATCAGCGCCAGAAGGAACAGCGGCGCGGCGCCACCGAGTTCGACGATCTGCTGGCGAAGATTCGCAAACGGAACGCCGTACTGCGACGGCACCTCGATCATGTATCGCCAGACGCCCGGGAAATACTTCCAGGTAATAGCCATCGCCACGATCGCCGGAACGAAGGGCAGCAGCGACAGCAGGAAGCGCCGCGGCGAACGATCGGACAGCAATACGACGACCGGCGCGATCGCGGCATAGGCGAGCGCCGTCTGCTTCGTGAACACTGCCCCAGCAAGCACCAGCGAACCGGCGGCGACCCAGGCCACTTGCGCCGCGCCGCGTGCCAGTTCCAGTCCACGATACACCAGCAGCAGCGACGTCAGGATCAGCACGATCGCCGTCATATCCGGGCGCGATTCGGCGAAGTAGTTGGCCGCCCGTGTATGGCCCGCGAGCAGGAAGGCGAGCGCGATCGAGATGTCGGCTAAGCGCGGCCGCGCAAACCACGTCAGGATCATGCCGAGCGAAATGGATGCTGCCACGACATTGAGCCACCGTCCGGCCTGCAGGCCAAAGCCGAAGATCTTGTAGATCTCCGACAGCACGATCGTGGTGAGGGGCGAATACATGGTCGTCGCGTGCTCGACGGCCGGGTCGTAGACGCGCAGGCCCTGTGCCATCCGTGCCGCATCGGTCAGCAGCCCGGCCTCCCAGACATTGATCGGGTACGGCAGCGTCGCGCGAACGACCAGCGAGGCTGCCGAGGCCGCCACGATCACCATCGAGGCCAGGATCAGCAAGTGGACCGGGAAGGAGGGCGCGAGTCTCTCGAGTCGCGTCAAGAGTGATATCAAGCTGGGTCGCCTGCGAGGGGTGGTCTGGGGCCGATGCTAGGTTATTGCGGGCGCCGAGGCCAAGGCGATCGGCCGTTTGACGGCGCGAAGCGGCGGGCCAGTGCCAGCCCGCCCGCGATCAGTGCAATGTAAAGAATTGGCTCGATTGAATAGCGGATTCGCTGTGTCTCCACGCCATTCGTGAGATTGGGGATGGTGGCATAGAGCAGCACGACAAAAG
>CAWUOG010000738.1:0-1753 GCA_963923875.1 uncultured Alphaproteobacteria bacterium | reverse complement strand
GTCAACACCGCCTCGGTCGCTGCCACCCAGAACCGTCGCGGCACCGACCAGGGCCCCTATTCGATGACCAAGTACGCCGTGCTGTCGCTGACCGAGGCGCTCGAGCACGAACTCGCGGGCACCAATGTCGGCGTGACCGCCCTGTGCCCCGGGCCGATCGCGACCAACCTGGCGCAGGGCGCGCGTCATCGGCCCGATCATCTCGGCGGTCCGGAGCTGCGTCCGGCGGCGGAGGCGGTCATGGCGGAGCGCCTCGCGCAGACCGGCATCGATCCGAAGCGGGTCGGCGAGCGGGTGCTCGAGGCGATTCGCAACAGGACCTTCTACGCCTTCGTGAGCGCGGTACCGGCCGACACGATCCGGGCGCGCCACCGTCGCATCGAGGCCGAGCTCGAGACGAGTTGGACGACGACCTACTAGCCACCGGGGCGGGCCGCGCGGCCCGCGTTTCGGCAGGGTTGTCGTATCGGCCGGCGACTCTTGACCCGCCGCTCAATCCGGGCAGGCTGTTGCACAAGAAAGACAAAGGGGAAACGTGCCACCCATGACCGCCGCGGCTGCGCCCCGTACGAATGCCCTGCCGATCCTGATCGCCGCCTCGGTGATGATGAGTCTCGCGATGGGCATGCGTCAGTGCCTGGGGCTTTTCCTGCCCCCGATGACGCAGGCGCTGGCCATGTCGGCATCGGATTTCACCTTCGCCATCGCCGTACAGAACATCGTCTGGGGCCTGGCACAGGCGCCGCTGGGGGCGATGGGCGATCGCTGGGGCTTGCGTCCCGTCATGGTGCTGGGGGCGATGGCGTATGTCGCCGCGATGCTGGTCATGACGGCCGCCACCGGTGTTGGGTTGTTCGTTCTCGCGCAGACGTTGATCGGCATCGGTATCGCCTGCACGGGATCGTCCCTGGCGATGACGGCGACGGCGCGCGCGGCGTCGCCCGAGCGGCGCAGCGTGGTTCTGGGCATCGTCGGCGCCTTCTCCTCGGTCGGCACGTTCGTGATCGCGCCCGGCCTGCAGGTGCTGCTCGGCGTGTGGGACTGGCGATGGGGAGCGGCGCTGTTCGTGCTGCTCGCGGCGGCGATGGTGCCGGCGGCGCTGATCACCGGCCGGGTCGACCGCATGCCCCAGCCGTCGCTGCAGCGGGCGTCGGCCGCCGCGGCGATCGGCGAGGCGCTGCGCAACCGCCGCTTCCTCGTCCTGTGCGGCACGCATTTCGTCTGCGGGCTGCAGCTGATCTTCATCAACACGCACCTGCCGAACTACCTGGCGCTGTGCGGCCAGGACCCGATGCTCGGCGCCACGGCGCTGGCCCTCATCGGCGGCATCAACATCGCGGGCTGCCTGCTGGCCGGTTACCTCGGCCAGCGTCATCTCAAGAACGTCCTGCTGGGGATCACCTATCTCGCGCGGTCCGTCGTGCTGATGGTCTATTTCCTGTTCCCGCCGACGCCCGTCACGACGATCCTGTTCGCGGCGGCCATGGGCATGATGTGGCTGGGCGTCATTCCGCTGGTGTCGGGTTACGTGGCCGACCTGTTCGGCACGCGCAACATGGCGACGCTGCTGGGCGTCTCGTTCGTCGTTCACCAGATGGGATCGGTCATCGGGGCCTGGGGTGGCGGCATGATCTTCGACCTGTTCGGCAACTACGACCTCGCGTGGCGGTTCGGCGTATCGGTCGGCATCGTCGCGGGCCTCGTCCAGATCCTGTTCGGCGGACCCTCCGGGACCTGGTCGAGCACGCGGCCT
>CAWUOG010000737.1:0-1753 GCA_963923875.1 uncultured Alphaproteobacteria bacterium | reverse complement strand
GTTTCTCGCGAGCTATGGCCGGAAGTTGGTGACGGCGGGAATCGGGAAGGCGGCATATCGTGGGGGTGCTTGACGCCTCCACTTCTCCACCAAAGGAGGGATATGCCGTGCGCACTGATAGCGTTGTCCGACTGATTCAGCCAGGAGCGTTCGACGACCAACTCACTGAAGTCTTGCGCAATGGGGCGCGTGCCCTGCTCGCCAAGGCGGTCGAGGCCGAGGTCGCCGATTTTCTCGGCAAGCATGCCGATCTCAAGACCGACGACGGCCGCAACCGCGTCGTCCGCCACGGCCACCTGCCTGAGCGCGACGTGATGACCGGCATCGGTCCTGTAGCCGTCCGCCAGCCACGCCTGCGTGATCGCGCGGTGGCAGCCGATGATCCCGGCCGCATCCGCTTCTCACCGTCAATCCTGCCGCCCTACATGCGTCGGTCGAAGTCGATTGAGACGTTGCTGCCGATCCTTTACCTGAAGGGCATCTCGACCGGCGACTTCTCCGAGGCGTTGGCGGCGCTGCTTGGCAAGGAGGCGGCCGGGCTTTCAGCATCCGCCATTGGCCGCCTCAAAGACGGCTGGCAGGAAGATTACGCCGCGTGGCAAAGGCGCGATCTCTCGGCCAAGCGCTACGTCTATGTCTGGGCCGATGGCATCCACCTGCAGGCCCGCCTTGAAGACGAGAAGCAATGCATCCTCGTCATCATCGGTGCGACGCCGGAAGGCAAGAAGGAACTCGTCGGTTTTACCGACGGCGCCAGGGAAAGTGCGCATGACTGGCGCGATCTGCTGCTCGATCTCAAGCGGCGTGGCCTCGCGATCCAACCAGAACTGATGATCGCCGACGGTGCGCTCGGGTTCTGGAAGGCCGCCGGTGAAGTCTGGCCGAAGACGCGCGAGCAGCGCTGTTGGGTGCACAAGACCGCGAACGTATTGGCCAAGCTACCGAAAAGTCAGCAGCCGAAAGCCAAGCGCGCTTTGCAGGAGATCTGGATGGCCGAGACCAAGCCCGCCGCCGAGGTCGCGTTTGACACCTTCGTCGAAAGCTACTCGCTGAAATACGAAAAAGCCGCCGAGTGCCTCGCCAAGGATCGCGATGCACTGCTTGCGTTCTACGATTTTCCCGCAGAGCACTGGAAGCATCTCAGAACGACCAACCCGATTGAGAGCACGTTCGCCACCGTGCGCCACAGGACGACCCGATCAAAAGGCTGCCTCTCGTACAAGACCGCACTCGCTATGGTGTTCAAGCTGGTCGAGGGTACGCAGAAAAGCTGGCGCCGTCTCGACGGTCACTCCCAGTTGCCAAAACTGATCCTGGGTGTAACGTTCGCTGACGGGCTGGAGGTGATCGCCGGATCGGAAGCACCTCAGTCCGCAACCGCCGCCGCCTGACCGGCACGGCCGTCACCAAAAATTGGCGATAGCTCAATTGGCATCCCGATAACCACTTCCAAGTTCGCGCCGCTTTCCCGATTTCAAATGCGCGCGCAAGTTCCGCAGCCAACACTGGATTCCGCCATGATGAGAACAGCAGGTTTCGCCCTCCTCGCGACGCTAGCAGGCACGAGCGCTTACGCCGCCGATCCGATGGGGGCGTGGTTCAATGAAGACAAGGACGGGATCATCCAGATCGTCGACTGCGGCGGCGCGCTGTGCGGCACTGTGGTCTGGCTCAAGAATGCGATCGATCCTGCAACAGGCGCCCCGCCCGCCGACAAGAAAAACACCGACCCCGCGCTGCGCGCGCGTCCGAT
>CAWUOG010000736.1:0-1754 GCA_963923875.1 uncultured Alphaproteobacteria bacterium | reverse complement strand
GGGGAGGAAAGCCGGGAATGACGCTATTTTTTCGAGACTCAGGCCCTCGAAACCCTCGATCTGGGCCAAGTTGACACACCCCGGGGCCCGATAAGATAGTGCCCTTTCCCCCGCTCAACCCCGGCCCATCCAATCCGGAGCCGGTGTCCCGAGCGGGATTATTCTTTTGGAGGAGGTTCCACGTGATTACGGCTGTGATGCCGACGTACGGTCGCAAGGACGTCGTGTTCGAACGCGGAGAGGGCAACTATCTCTACGCGACGGACGGCCGACGTTACCTGGACTTTACCTCCGGCATCGCCGTGAACGCGCTGGGCCACTGCCATCCGACCCTGGTCAAGGCTTTGACCGAGCAGGGCCAGAAGCTGTGGCACACCTCCAACCTGTTCCGCGTCGGCAACGGCGAGAAGCTGGCCCAGCGGCTGGTCGACGTATCGTTCGCCGACACGATGTTCTTCTGCAACTCGGGTGCGGAAGCCATCGAGGGCGGCATCAAGCTGATCCGCAAGTATCAGTACGTGAACGGCAAGCCCAAGCGCTACAAGATCATCTGCTTCCAGGCGGCGTTCCACGGCCGCCTGCTGAACGCGCTCGCGGCCACCGGCAACGAGAAGTACCTCGAAGGCTTCGGTCCGCCGAACCCGGGCTACAAGCACGCGCCGCTCAACAACACCAACGTCGTGCGCGACCTGATCGACGACGAGACCGCCGGCATCCTGGTCGAGCCGATCCAGGGCGAAGGCGGCATCCGGTCGACGACCGCGCAATTCCTCAAGGACCTGCGCTCGATCTGCGACGAGTTCGGCCTGCTGCTGTTCTACGACGAGATCCACACGGGTTTCGGCCGTACCGGCAAGATGTGGGGCTACGAATGGTCGGGCGTGAAGCCCGATGTCGCGGCTATCGCCAAGGGCATGGGGGGCGGCTTCCCGATCGGCGCCTTCATGGCGACCGAGAAGGCGGCGGTCGGCATGGTCCCGGGCACGCACGGCTCGACCTATGGCGGCAATCCGCTCGCCACCGGCGTCGCCAATGCCGTGCTCGACGAACTGCTCAAGCCCGGCTTCATCGATGCCGTGGCCAGCAAGGGCGAGTACCTCAAGGGCCAGCTCGAGGCCCTCGTGAAGAAGCACCCCAAGGTCTATGCCGAACAGCGCGGCATGGGTTTCCTGCAGGGCCTGCAGTGCACCCCCTCGGTGCCGGCCGGTGACATGGTGAACAAGCTCCAGTCGCTCGGCATGCTGGTCCCGCCGGCGGGCGAGAACGTCGTGCGCATTTTCCCGGCGCTGATCGCCGAAAAGGCCGCGCTCGACGAAGGCATCGCGATCCTCAGCCAGGCCGCCCAGTCGTTCGAAGCCGCCGCCAAAGCGGCCGAGTAGCGTCATGGGTACTCCGAAGCATTTCCTCGACCTCGACCAGGTCGATCCCAAGACGCTTCGCCAGATCCTCGATCACGGCAAGGCGATGAAGAAGCAGCGCGCCAACGGCGGTCACGAACAGCCGTTGGCGGGCAAGACCCTCGCGATGATCTTCGAGAAGCCCTCGACGCGCACCCGCGTGTCGTTCGAGGTCGGCATGCGCGAGCTGGGCGGCCAGACGATCATGCTCGGCCGCGGCGACACCCAGCTCGGCCGCGGCGAGACCATTGCCGACACCGCGCGCGTGCTCTCCCGCTATGTCGACATCATCATGATGCGCACCACCGTCGAGGAGAAACTCCTCGAGATGGCGAAGTACGCGACCGTGCCGGTGAT
>CAWUOG010000735.1:0-1755 GCA_963923875.1 uncultured Alphaproteobacteria bacterium | reverse complement strand
ACTTCTTCAGCTTGGGCAGCGTCTCGGTGATGACCTGCTTGCCGTCCTTGACCTCGCCCAGGAACGAGATTCGGTCGATCTCGCCGGTGTCGTCCCAGGTCGCCTCGATCAGGATGCCCGGCTCCTTGTCGGGGGTGATGGTCAGGCCATGCAGCGCCGCGGCGATCGCCTTGGCATCGAGCTTGCCGGCCTTTTCGGCCGCCGCTTTGATCATGTAAGGCGCGATATAGCCCTTCACGCCGTTGTGGTCGGGCTTCGACTTGTACTTGGCCTCGTACTTCTTGCCGAAGTCCTGGATCGACGGGACGGGCGCGTCGACGGTCAGGCCGACATGGCCCTTCACGCCGTTGGCCGCGTCACCTGCCAGTTCGATCACTTTCTGTCCGAGCAGGGTGGTCTCGCCGATCAGCGGCTTGTTGAGGCCCTGCTTCTTCGCCTCGCGCAGGAAGCGGGCGCTCTCCTCTTCGTTCAGGTAGACGAACACGGCGTCGGCATTGGCGCCCTTGACCTTGATCACGTCGGCGGCGAAGTCGGCCTGGCCGGCCTCGGTCGAGACGTCGGCCACGACGGCGATGTTGCGCTCCTTCAGCTCCTTGACGATGGCATCGCGCCCGCCCTTGCCGAAATCGTTGTTCACGAACACCACGGCCACGTTCTTGGCTTTCACGCCGTCGCGCAGGTAGTTGGCGATCTTGGGCATCGAGACGTTCTGTCCGAACGAGGTGCGGAAGATGTACTTGCTGCCCTGGGCGGTCAGCGGACCCGCCTCGCCGCCGATGATCTGCGGGACTTCGGCCTCGGCGGTCATCTTGAGCGTGGCGCTGACCGAGCCCGAATAGATCGGCCCGAAGATCGCCACCGGCTTGTCGTCGAGCGCGCGCTGCATGGCGGCGCGGGCCTTGCCCGGGTCGCTGGCGGTGTCGACGAACTCGAGCTTGACCTTCTTGCCGAGAATGCCGCCTTTGGCGTTGATCTCCTCGACCGCCATGGTGGCGCCATTGCGCCACATCGCGCCGACGGTGGCGCCGCCACCGCTCAATTCGATGATGTTGGGGATCACCACTTCCTGGGCGGCGGCTCCGCCGGCCCACAACCCCGTGACGGCCAAACCGGCCAATGCCCCGGCCAAGGCAATCTTCCTGCGCAACATGTTTCCTCCTGGTGTGGATTTCTCTGTCTTGCTTTTGTTCAGACGGATTGTACGAGACGGTTCATTTTGTCAACGCTGCAGCTTCCCGGGCGCCGCACAGCCCGGAAAAGGGTCGAGGCGTCGACCGCACGTGCCCCAGCACGATTTCCACGACCTGCTTGCGCCGGGCTGCTACGGCCTTGGGCGAAGACATGTCGAGTTTGAAGATCGTCGAGAAGGTGGCGCGATTGGCGACATGGAAAATGCCCAGCGCGCTGATCGACATGTGCAGCTCGAGCGGATCGATGCCGGCCCGGAAAGCCCCTGCTTTCTGGCCGCGCCGGACGATCCGGGTCAGCGCGTCGATCACCGTGAGGTTGAGCTTGCCGATGGTTCGCGAGCGCTTCATGTGCACGCCGCCCATGATGTTCTCGTTCATCACCAGGCGGACGAACTCCGGGTGCCCGATGTAGTAGTCGAAGGTCGACGCGATCAGCCGGCGCAGCGCCGCCTCGGGCGCGAGATGGTCGAGGTCGAGCGTGGCTTCCTCGCGTCGGATGCCGCTATAGGCCGCTTCCAGCACCGCAAGGTAGAGTCCTTCCTTGCCCGAGAAGTGATAGTAGATC
>CAWUOG010000734.1:0-1760 GCA_963923875.1 uncultured Alphaproteobacteria bacterium | reverse complement strand
GCATGGCACGATGGCCGAGATGGAGGGGCTGATCGAGGAATATGCCGCGGCAGAAGGACTAGACCGCCGTCGCCTCGGGTTCCTTGAGCAGGAGATCGTCGAGCGCGCCTGGACATCGGGGCTCGCCCAGGAATGCGGCCTGGTGAAAGGCGAGACCGAGCGCGAGGCGATCGCCAAGCTCGATGCCCAGCTGTGCGACATCAAGGAACTCAGCATTCGCGACGGACTGCATATATTCGGCCGCACACCCCCGGAGGAGATGCTGACGCCCCTGATTGCGGCGACCCGAGCCGAGGCTGCGTTGCGCGCCAGCGCCGGTGCAGAGCGCGCTGCGCTGATTGCCGCCCTCGATGGCCGCCGTGTCGCGCCGGGACCGGCCGGTGCGCCGACCCGTGGCCGCGCCGATGTACTGCCGACCGGTCGCAATCTCACGTCGATCGATCCACGTGCCATTCCAACCCGAACCGCGTCGGCCATCGGCGTTCGCGCCGCCGACGAGGTGGTGCGGCGCTACCTGCAGGATCACGGCGAGCATCCGCGCAATCTGGTGATCGATCTCTGGGCTTCGGCATCGCTGCGCACCGGCGGCGACGATCTCGCCCAGGCCTTCGCCTATCTTGGGGTGCGCCCGGTGTGGGATGGCCAGTCCTCGCGAGTGACCGGCATCGAAGTGCTGCCGTTGGCAGCGCTCGATCGGCCGCGCATCGATGTGACCCTGCGGATCTCCGGCCTGTTTCGCGACATCTTCGAAAGCCAGATCGCCCTGTTCGATCTCGCCGTGCGCAAGGTGGCGGCGCTGGAGGAGGACGCCTCCGACAATCCGCTGGCCGAGGCGGCCCGCGCGGGTGGCGATCTCGCGCGCGTGTTTGGCGGCGCGCCTGGTAGCTACGGTGCCCGTGCCGGAGATCTGGCTCTCGACGGCGAATGGCGCACGCGCGGCGATCTCGGCCAAGCCTACCTCGATGGCGCGACCCATGCCTACGGTGGCGCCGAAAGCCAGCGCGAGGCGGCAGATGCATTCCGGGGCCGCGTTTCCGGCGCCGATGTACTGGTGCATCCGCAGGACGATCGCGAGCGCGATATCCTCGACGGCGATGGCGCCGCCGATTTTGCCGGCGGATTCGCCGCGGCTGCGGCGATGCTGGGCAATACGCCAGAACTCTATCACCTCGACACCAGTCAGCCCGGCGCACCTCGGGCGCGGCGCCTCGCTGAAGAGGTGGCCCGTATCGTGCGCGGCCGTCTCAGCAATCCGCGCTGGATCGAAGGGATGTTGAGGCACGGTCATCGCGGCGTTGCCGAGATTGCCCAGGGTGTCGATGCACTCTTCGCCTTTGCGGCAACCGCCGATGTCGTGCCGGGGTCATTGTTCGATGCCACGCACGCCGCCCTGATTGCTGACGAAACCGTACTGCGGGCCATGCGGCACGCCAATCCAGAGGGTGCTGTGGCGATCGTTCGGCGTCTCGACGAGGCGCGAACACGCGGTCTCTGGGTGACGCGGCGCAACTCGACCGAACTCGAGATCGAGCGGGCGCTCGCGGGGAGCACTGCATGAGAGCGGTCACTCCGATCGATGTCAAAGGCTGGTGTCCCGGCGCCCTTCGTCCAATGGAAAGCGGCGACGGGATGATCGTGCGGGTACGGCCGTGGGCGGGCGCGCTCTCGATCGCCCAGATGCAAGGACTGGCCGATGCCGCCGAGCGCTTCGGAAACGGCCATATCGATCTGACGCGGCGTGCCAATCTGCAACTGCGTGG
>CAWUOG010000733.1:0-1764 GCA_963923875.1 uncultured Alphaproteobacteria bacterium | reverse complement strand
GAGGGCTTCTCCGTCGTCGAGCCGTTCCTTGTCGCCGTCTCCGAGGACGATGACGGTACGCTGGAGCCACTCTCCCTGCGCGAAAAAATCCGTGCCTCGGGGCTTACCTTCGAGACGATTGCAGCCGAGGCGGTGCGCTATGCCTGACACCCATTTCTATCGATACGACCAGTACGATCGCACGCTGGTCTCCGAGCGGGTCGACCAGTTCCGCGACCAGGTACGCCGTCGTTTGGCCGGCGAACTCACCGAGGAGCAGTTCAAGCCGCTGCGGCTGACCAACGGCCTCTATCTGCAGCTTCATGCCTACATGCTGCGGATCGCCATCCCGTACGGCACGCTGTCGTCGCGCCAGCTGCGCAAGCTCGCCGAGGTCTCGCGCAGGTACGATCGCGGCTACGGCCACTTCACCACGCGCCAGAACCTGCAGCTCAACTGGATCAGGCTGGAGGACGCGCCCGACGCGCTGGCGGCACTGGCCGAAGTCGACATGCATGCGATGCAGACCAGTGGCAATCTGATCCGCAACGTCACTGCCGATCATTTCGCCGGCGCGGCGGTGGACGAGATCGAGGACCCGCGCATCTGGTGCGAAATCGTGCGCCAGTGGTCTACGCTGCACCCCGAATTCAGCTTCCTCCCGCGCAAGTTCAAGATCGCCATCACGGGCTCTCCCAACGATCGTGCCGCCGTCCGGGTGCATGATGTCGGGCTTCGGTTGTGGCGAAACGAAAGGGGCGAGGTCGGGTTCGAAGTGATCGTGGGCGGCGGCCTCGGCCGCACGCCGATGATCGGCAAGACGCTGTGCGAGTTCCTGCCCAAGGACGAGTTGCTGGCCTATCTGGAGGCCGTGCTGCGCGTCTACAACCGCTACGGCCGGCGAGACAATCTCTACAAGGCTCGCATCAAGATCCTCGTGCACGAGATCGGCGTCGACAGGATGCGCGCCGAGGTCGAGGCGGAGTATGCGGCGAACCGGGGCGGCGCGCTCAGGCTGGCGCCCGAAACCATCGAGGCGATCGCCGCGCAGTTCGCGCCGCCGGAATTGTTGCCGCGCAAGCCGGTGTCGGCGACGGTCGAGCACATGAAGCTCGAGGAGCCGGCCTTCGCGCGCTGGCTGAAATCCAACGTCGCGCCGCACCGGGTGCCGGGCTATGCAATCGTCACGGCGTCGCTGAAGCCAGCCGGCGCGCCGCCGGGTGACGCCAGTGCAGCCCAGATGGAAGGCGTCGCCGACATTGCCGAATTGTGGAGCGAAGGCGAAATTCGGGTCAGCCACGAGCAGAATCTGGTGCTGCCGCATGTCGCCATAGAGCACTTGCCGTCAGTCTGGAAGGCGCTCGACCATCTCGGCTTCGCCGAGGCCAATGTCGGAAAGATCACGGACATCATTGCCTGCCCGGGCCTCGACTATTGCGCACTCGCGAACGCGCGCTCGATCCCGGTGGCGCAGCGCATCTCCAATCACTTTGCCAATCTGGCGAAGCAGCACGATATCGGCGACCTGAAGATCAAGATCTCCGGCTGCATCAATGCCTGCGGCCATCATCACGTCGGCCATATCGGCATCCTGGGCGTCGACAAGAACGGGACTGAGCTCTATCAGCTCAGCCTCGGTGGCGACGTCGATTTCGGCAAGACCGCGATCGGCACGATCCTCGGACCGGCGGTGACCGCCGACAAGGTAGTCGAGGCGGTAGACGCGTTGGTTGCGACCTTTCTCGACAATCGGGGCGAGGGCGAGCGCTTCGTCGACACCTATCG
>CAWUOG010000732.1:0-1764 GCA_963923875.1 uncultured Alphaproteobacteria bacterium | reverse complement strand
GCCTCGAAAGACACGTTGGGCAGGCTTTCGGAGATGGACTTCAGCCGTGCCAACACCGGGGAGCGGTCGGTGCGCAGCATGTTGAGCCCGGCATTGAAGGCAACGATGCGGATCTCGACCTCCTCGCCGACGCTCGAATAGTGGCGCGCGACGTTGGCAGCGACGTTCAGCACCGCCGTCATCTTGTCCGGTGCATCGTCGCTGATCTGCAATGCCAGACGATGCACCTTGTCGGCCGCCGCAGCCGGCATCACGACAAGGGCGAGCGCGAGAAATGCCAAAAATGCCCGCAGGATCATGTTGCTCGCTCCTTCATCACTCGGCGGTCATGCCCATCGGGTCATCGACGACCACCTTCACATGGCGATTGGGCTCGACCCGCACGTTCTGCTGGCGCTGGATGTAGTTCGCGACGACGTCGTAGATCGCGGGGCCCTGAACGCCTTCATTGATCGACGCCCAGCCGCTGACGCGATAGCTCTTGCCAGGATCGATCTTCTCGCCGGTGCGCAGCAGAACCATGTCGGAGATCCGCTGGCCTGCAGGCCGGTTGACCTCGAGCGCGTAGGCGAGACCGCCGACACGCACCATGTCGCCGCCCTGCTGATAGTAGGGATCGGGATTGAAGAGGTTGTCGGCAACGTCCTCGAGGATGTTTTTCAATGCGGCACCGGTCATTTCGGTGCGATAGGCCGTGGGATAGGTGATGGCGGTCTGGTCGTAGACGTCCTCCAGCCTGATCTCCTGTCCCGGCAGAAGGCTGGAACCCCAGCGGAACCCCGGCGACAGCGCGATTTCGACGTCACGCTCGGCGATCAGCGCCTGGCAGATCAGGTCGTCGAAAGTCCCGGCAAAGTTGCCGCGGCGATAGAGTAGCGAGTCGGTACGGCCCAGCACCTTGCCGAGCACATCCTGATGCGGCGCCCTGATCTCGCGTACCAGGGCGGCAACGTCGGGATCCGGGGCGATCGCATCGGCCAACACCGGAATCAGGCGGAAGGAATAATTGACGATGCGCTTGCCGGAGACATCGAGGTCGAGGCGGGCCAGGAATTTGCCGTGGCTTCCGGACGCCACCAGCAGGGTGTTGCCGACGACCACCGGCTCGGGCAGCGCATCGTGGGTGTGCCCGGTCAGAATGACGTCGATGCCCTTCACGCGCCCGGCGAGCTTGCGATCGACGTCGAACCCGTTGTGGCTCAGCAGCACAACCAGATCGACGCCTTCGGCGCGCAGAGCGGCAACGTTAGCGGCGAGCTTTTCCTCCTCAATCCCGAACGACCAGTCCGGGATCATGTAGCGCGGGTTGGCGATCGGCGTGTAGGGAAAGGCTTGGCCAATCACACCGATACGCAGCCCGCCACGCTCGAATACGGCGCGCGGCTGAAACACCGCATCGCCCCAGGTCGCCTCCTTCACATTGCCAGCAAGGAACGGAAACCTGAGCTGCTTGACGAGCTCCTCGACCCGCTTGGCGCCATAGGTGAACTCCCAGTGCGCGGTCATGGCGTCGACACCGAGCGCGTTCATGATGCCCACCATGTCGGCGCCACGGCTCTGCAGCGAGGTATAGCTACCCTGCCAGGTGTCGCCGCCATCGAGCAGCAACACCTTGCCCGGGCGCTCGGCGCGAATCGCCCCGATCAGAGTGGCGAGCCGATCGAGGCCACCCATCCGACCGTAGGTCCGGGCAAGGCCTTCGAAGTCGGTGCAGGCCAGGGCCTGTCTCTTATACACATCTGACGCTGCCGACGAAGGCTTAGG
>CAWUOG010000731.1:0-1767 GCA_963923875.1 uncultured Alphaproteobacteria bacterium | reverse complement strand
GTACTGTTCGCCAAGCTCTCGGTGGCGGTCACCGGCCTCAACCTCGACGCCACGGTGCTGAGCTACGCGCCTGGCGGCTTCGCTGAAATGAGCCTGATCGGGCTGGCGCTAGGCATCGAGATCGCCATGGTGGCGACACATCACCTGTTCCGACTGTTTCTGATCCTGATGACCAGCCCTCTGGTCTTCAAGCTGTGGCGCGCCCGCGACGAGGCGAAGGCTGCCTCGGACTAGGCTCTGACCGTGATGCCACCATCGACCACCAGCAGGTGGCCGTTGACGTAAGCCGCCTCGTCCGAGGCCAGGAACAACGCGGCATTCGCCGTGTCCCAGCCGGTGCCCATCTTGCCGGTCGGCGAAGCGCGGTTTCGAATCGCGATCATCTTGTCGTAGGCCTGATTGTGGTCCTTCTCGCCCTTGGCATACTCCTCGGCGAGGAAATCGATCATCGGCGTATGCATCAGTCCGGGCAGGATGGCGTTACAGCGGATGCCCCTGTCGGCATACTCCGACGCGATCGCCATGGTGAGCGAATTCACCGCGCCCTTGCTGGCGTTGTACGCGACATAGGAAATCCCCTTCGGCACGCGGATCGAGGCGATCGAACTCACGTTCACGATCGCTCCCTTTCCCTGTTTCTCCATCACCGGCAGGACGTGCTTGGCCGTCAGGAAGAAGCTGGTGACGTTGACGTCGAACACCTTGTGCCACTCGTCCTCCGAGAGCTGTACCGGGCCGCCGGTCGAGCCGATGCCGACATTGTTGTCGAGAATATCGACCCGGCCCCACTTGGCGACGCAGGCATCGACCGTCGCCTTCACCTGGGCGTTGTTCGTGGCATCGCACTCGAACGCCGCCGCCTCACCGCCTTCCTTCAGGATCAACCCGACCGTCTCCTCGGCGGCCGCACGCAGGCGATCGACGCAGAACACCCTGGCGCCTTCGCGCGCGAAGGTGACCGCCGTACACTTGCCGTTGCCCCAGCCCGGACCGCTCGAGCCCGCACCGACCACGATCGCCACCCTGTCCTTCAGCCTGCCGGCCATGTCACGTCCTCCCAACCGAATTCTTGTGCAGACGATGCGTCGACGCGAGCCCGATACGATGGCGCAGGGCCTTCAGGCGCATCGTTCCCCCCGGCTCGACCGGCAGGACGCGCAGGCCCTCGTCGCAGAAGGTCTCAATATGGGTCCGGCAGCACCAGCCGACTCGAGCCCAAGGTTGACCGACTGGCGTCGCATACTGCCGCCACCGTGGTGTGCCCGCGAAACGCTTCACCGCTGGACCTTAGCATGCGGTGCGTGGAATGCTCGCGCCAAGGAATGACACTGGGAGGATGACAATGCGGCGTCGCACGTTTGTCTCGGCCATCGGAGCGTCCGCGCTCGCCGCCCCGGCGATCGCCGAGGAATGGCCGAGCAAGCAGATCAAGGTGGTGATCCCCTATCCGCCTGGCGGCCCGACCGACATCTCCACGCGTATCGTGATGGAAAAGGCCGGCCAACTGCTCGGGCAGCCGATCCTGTTCGACAACAAGGGCGGCGCCTCGGGAATGATCGGCGCCGAATACGCCAAGACCCAGCCGGCCGACGGCTACACTTTTCTCGCCACCACCGTGGCCATGATGACGATCACGCGCCACCTGCAGCCCATCCCGTTCGATCCCGACAAGGACTTTCTCACTGTTGCGCGCATGTCGACCTCGTGGGCCGCGCTCGCCGTACACCCCTCGGTGCCGGCGCAGACCATGGAGGAATTCGTCGCCTA
>CAWUOG010000730.1:0-1767 GCA_963923875.1 uncultured Alphaproteobacteria bacterium | reverse complement strand
CCGCCCCGGCGATTCGGACATGCACCGCCGCCAGCGGACCAAGAACCTGTTCATGTTCGGCTTCCTGCTGGTGCTTGCCGGAGTGTTCTTCGCCCTCACCATCGTGCGCATGAGCGGGCAGACGGGCATGCGCCTATGAGCGGACCCGTGAACGCGCCGCAAAAGAACCGTAACGCCCGTACGGCCTGGACGATGGCCGCCGTCGTCGGCGGCATGCTCGGTCTCGCCTACGCTTCGGCGCCGCTCTACGACCTGTTCTGCCGCACCACCGGTTTTGGCGGCACGCCGCGCGTCGCCCAGGATGCGGGCGACCGTCCGATGCTCGCACGGACCGTCGAAGTGCGCTTCGATTCCAACGTCGATCCCAACCTGCCGTGGCGATTCGAGCCGGTGCAGCGCTCGGTCAGGGTGCGGCTCGGCGAGGAGATCCTGGTTCACTACCGCGCCACCAACGTCTCGCAGCGGCCGATCGTCGGCACTGCGGCGTACAACATCACGCCGGAGCCGGCCGGACCTTGGTTCAACAAGGTCCAGTGCTTCTGCTTCACCGAACAGCTGCTGCAACCCGGCCAGTCGATCGACATGCCGGTGATCTTCTTCGTCGATCCCGAAATGGACAAGGATCGGCGCTACGACAACGTCCGCACCATCACGCTCTCGTACACCTTCTACGAGTCGAAGACGGAACGGGCGAAGGACCTGCTCGGCGGCATTGCCGCCAACGGAAATCGAAAAGGGGGCTGAACAATGGCCGATTCGCACGCTGGACCCAAGCATCCGTACCATCTCGTCGATCCCAGTCCGTGGCCGGCATTGGGAGCCCTTGCGGCCTTCCTGATGTTCTTCGGCGTCGTGCTCGGCATGCACCCTGACATGCTCGGCAAGGGCGTCGAGTCGGTGATGAAGTCGATCCACTGGTGGGTCGTGGCGCCCGGCCTGCTGCTGGTGCTGGCGGTGATGTTCTGGTGGTGGCGCGACGTCATCGTCGAATCGCGCACCTACCACACCGCCGTGGTCCAGATCGGCCTGCGCTACGGCATGATCCTGTTCATCGCCTCGGAAGTGCTGTTCTTCGCCGCCTTCTTCTGGGCCTTCTTCGACTCGGCACTCTATCCCGGTGCCCCCAACATGCCGGTCCGCGCCGAGGCCACCGGCGGCGTCTGGCCGCCCAAGGGCATCAGCGTCATCGCGCCGTTCGACCTGCCCTTCATGAACACGCTGATCCTGCTGCTCTCGGGCACGACCGTGACCTGGGCGCATCACGCGATCCTCGAGGGCAACCAGAAGGACGCCGTGCGCGGCCTGCTCTGCACCGTGATCCTCGGCGCCATCTTCACCGGCATCCAGGCCTACGAGTACGCCCACGCGCCGTTCACCTTCTCGGAGAACATCTACTCGTCGACCTTCTTCATGGCGACCGGCTTCCACGGCTTCCACGTCCTGGTCGGCACGACCTTCCTGCTGGTCTGCCTGTTCCGGGCGATGAAGGGACAGTTCAAGCCCAAGCAGCACTTCGGCTTCGAAGCCGCCGCCTGGTACTGGCACTTCGTCGACGTGGTGTGGCTGTTCCTGTTCTTCTGCATCTACTGGTGGGGAGCCGGCAAGGCGCCGATCGCGCTGCACTGAGCTTCGCCTGAAACATCCTGCGCCGTATAACGGGGCAGGGAACCGAGAACCGCCGGGCATTCCCGGCGGTTCGTCTTTGGAGACGTTCATGTCGAGCTGGCCCCGCCAGTCGCCCGTCGATGTCGCCCTGCGCGGCGCGTG
>CAWUOG010000729.1:0-1768 GCA_963923875.1 uncultured Alphaproteobacteria bacterium | reverse complement strand
CGGCTGGAGGGCATGATCGGGCCGCTGCTGCCCCGTTTCGATGCCGAGGGCAAGAGCTATCTGACCATCGCCGTGGGCTGTACGGGGGGCCGCCACCGCTCGGTGGCCGTCGCCGAGCGGCTGGCGGACTGGTTGCGCGGCGCAGGCCGCTCGGTCACTCTCTCGCATCGAGACGTCGACGTCCGGGGTGGGACGGCGTCCGGGAGCAATTCGGGCAAGAGCGAATGATCGGCATCGTACTGGTGACCCACGGAAATCTGGCGCGGGAGTTCGTTTCGGCTCTGGAACATGTGGTAGGCCCGCAGCAATGCATTTCGGCAGTCTGCATCGGCGCCGAGGACGACATGGAAAAGCGGCGCGCCGAGATCCTCGAACGGGCGCGCGCCTGCGATACCGGCGAAGGCGTGATCGTGCTGACCGACATGTTCGGCGGCACGCCGTCGAACCTGGCGATCTCGATCATGGAACAGGCGCGCATCGAGGTGCTGGCCGGCGTCAACCTGCCGATGCTGGTCAAGCTCGCGAGCGTCCGTAACCGGCCGATCGCCGAGGCCGTGCGCATGGCGCAGGAAGCCGGCCGCAAGTACATCACCGTCGCCAGCCGCATTCTCGCCAAGGAAGCCTCATGAGCGACGAGGCGACTGCCACGCAGGATGCCGTCGTCGGCGCGCTGAAGCGCACCCTCGCGATCGCCAACAAGCGCGGCCTGCACGCCCGGGCCGCCGCCAAGTTCGTGCGCACCGCCGGCCAATTCGACGCCGCGGTGCGGGTCGGCTTCAAGGGCCAGGAAGTCTCGGCCTTGTCGATCATGGGCCTGATGATGCTGGCCGCCGGCATCGGCAGCTCGATTGAAATCAGCTGCTCGGGCCGCCAGGCCGCCGAGGCAATGGCCGCCCTGTCGGCCCTGGTCGAAAGCAAGTTCGGCGAGGACTGACAGCCCGGCATAAAGCCCCGGGAATATCGCCATAAATAGTTGCTTATATGTTGATCCCGCGCGTTGAGGCGAGGTCCGGGCGCTGTTAAGACCTCCCCCGCATCCAACCCACGAAATCACCGGAGCGCCGCATGGCCGACTACGTCGTCAAGGATATCGGGCTGGCCGACTGGGGCCGCAAGGAACTCGACATGGCCGAGACCGAGATGCCGGGTCTCATGGCGATCCGCAAGGAATACGGCGCCAAGAAGCCGCTCAAGGGCGCGCGCATCGCCGGGTCGCTGCACATGACCATCCAGACCGGCGTGCTGATCGAGACGCTGAAGGCGCTAGGCGCCGACGTGCGCTGGGCCTCGTGCAACATCTACTCGACCCAGGATCATGCCGCCGCCGCGATCGCCAAGGCCGGCACGCCGGTGTTCGCGATCAAGGGCGAGAGCCTGACCGAGTACTGGGACTACACCCACAAGATCTTCGAGTGGGGCGACGGCGGCGCCCCGAACATGATCCTCGACGACGGCGGCGACGCCACGCTGCTGGTCCATCTCGGCATCCGCGCGGAGAAGGATCCCTCGCTGGTGTCCAAGCCGACCAACGAGGAAGAGGAAGTTCTCTACAAGTCGATCCTCAAGACCAACAAGGAGAAGCCCGGCTGGTACGCCAAGCTCGGCGCCTCGATCCGCGGCGTCACCGAGGAGACGACCACGGGCGTGCACCGGCTCTACCAGATGGAGAAGGAAGGCAAGCTCCTGTGGCCGGCCATCAACGTCAACGATTCTGTCACCAAGTCGAAGTTCGACAACCTCTACGGCTGCCGCGAGTCGCTGGTCGACG
>CAWUOG010000728.1:0-1771 GCA_963923875.1 uncultured Alphaproteobacteria bacterium | reverse complement strand
AGCGGCACGAAGATCGAGTCGTAGACCTTGAGCTTCACCGGCAACTCGATCTTGCCCTCCGGCGCATCGAAGCGCGCGGCTTCGACGTCCTTCTCGAGCTGGCGCAGGATCGCGGTCGCCTTGTCGTCCTTGAACTTCGCGACCTTGAAGTTGGTGGGCAGCGTCACCTGCAGGAAGTTTATCTTCTCTTCCGGCGGGCGGATCGCCTGCGGGTCGGGACTGTTGAGCGTCATGCGCTCAGGGTCGAAATTGTCCCACACGCTGGCATCGGTATAGGCGGGCTTCAGCGAATCGCCGTCGAGGCCCGGAATCCGCCGCATGTAGGGGAGCGGCGGCATGTTCATAATCGACATGCACGGCTTGCCTGACCTGGCGACCTTGTCGAGGAGCTCCTTCACGCCGGGCGATCGGTACTGCGGCTCCTGCATCGCCAGACCGATCAGGTCGAAGTCGTTCGGGTTGGCGCTGTCGACGCCGCCTGCCGTGACCTTGCCCGGCAGCTTGCGCGATTCCAGCAGCACCTGATCCTTGCGGCCGCGCACCGGCAACCGGACCTTGAAGCCCTCCGAGTTGATCAGGTCCGCCTCGGTTGGCAGGCAGATGAGATGAACCGAATGGCCTCCGAACAGGATCTTGGACGCGAGCAAAGATCCATAGGACGCGCCCATGATCATGATCTTGAAAGCCATTTTGGTTCCTCCCAGCGCTACGCTTCTTGTTACTCGGCCGCCATGCGTGGAGCCGCCGAATCGAGCGCCTCCGAAATCTTGGGCGGCGACAGCGGCAGGTCGACCAGACGCAGCCCGGTAGCGCGCGCGACGGCATTGCCGACGGCCGCGACCGGCGGAATGATCGGCACCTCGCCGACGCCGCGCACGCCATAGGGATGCGTCGGATTCGGCACTTCGACGAGCACGGTCTCGATCATCGGCAGATCCGAGGCCACCGGCATGCGGTAGTCGAGGAAGCCCGGATTATCGAGGCGGCCGTGCTTGTTGTAGATATACTCCTCGTTCAGCGCCCAGCCGATGCCCTGCACGGCACCGCCCTGCAGCTGGCCCTCGACGTAGGACGGATGGATCGCCGTGCCGACGTCCTGGGCGGCGGTATAGCGGCCGACCGTGACGACTCCGGTATCGCCATCCACCTTCACGTCGCAGATGTGCACGCCGAAGCCGGGACCGGCGCCGGTAACGTTCAGCTGGGCATGGCCGTTGATCGGACCACCGGTCTTGCCGGCCTGCGCGGCAAGCTGGGCGAGCGTCAATGGTTCGAACTCGCCGACGTTGGAACCGGCCGGCTTGGCCATGCCGTTCTCCCAGATCACGCCGTCGGGATCGACGTTCCAGATCTTGGCGGCGCGCACCTTCAGCTCGCGGATCATGTCGCGCACCGAGTTCACCACCGCGAGACCGGTAGCGAAGGTGACGCGGCTGCCACCGGTCACGAAGTTGAAGCCGATCGACGCCGTATCGGCGATCACCGGCCGCACCTTCTCGTAGTCGACGCCCAGCTCTTCTGCCGCCATCAGGGCGAGCGAGGCACGGCTGCCACCGATGTCGGGATTGCCCGAGATCACGGTGACCGAGCCGTCCTCGCCGACATGGGCGGCGGCGCTGGAATCGGCGCCGACATTGAACCAGAAGCCCGCGGCGACGCCGCGCGCATAGCCCGGCTTCACCGGCGTCTTGTAGTGCGGCGAATTCTTCGCCGCCTCCAGCGTCTCGACCATGCCGATGCGGTTGAAGGTGACGCCATAGGCGGTCTTGGT
>CAWUOG010000727.1:0-1774 GCA_963923875.1 uncultured Alphaproteobacteria bacterium | reverse complement strand
CCCATCAGCGAGCCGAATTGCAGGCCCACGATGGTGACGACCAGCACAAGGGCATTGCGCAGCACGTGCCACTTCACGACCAGCCGCTCGCTCATGCCTTTGCTGCGGGCGGTACGCACGAAATCGGCATTGAGTACGTCGAGCACGGCGGCCCGCGTGGTGCGGGCGAGCAGGGCCATCGGGCCGACGCCCAGCGCCACGGCGGGCAGGATCAGGTTGCGCACTCCGCCGTCGCCGTAGCCGAAGCTCGGCAGCCAGCCGAGCGTCAGGGCGAACAGGTACATCAGCATCAGGCCGAACCAGAACTGGCTGAGCGACAGGCCCGAAATCGCGCTGACCATGGCGGCCGTGTCAATCAAGCTGCCAGGTCGAAGAGCCGCGAGGAAGCCCAGCGTCACCCCGACGGTGATCGCGAACGCCATGGCGGCGAACACCAGTTTGAGCGAGGGCCAGACGCGGGCAGCGATGAGTTGGGTCACCGGTTCGCGCGTGCGGAAGGAGGTGCCGAGGTCGCCGGTCGCCGTGTGGACAATGTACTTGGCGAAGCGGGTCGGCAGGGGGTCGTCGAGCCCCATCTCCTTGCGCATGCGCTCCATCACCGCCGGGTCGATGGTTCGGCCTTCCTCTGACATGCCGGAAATGAAACTTCCGGGAAGCACCGAGAAAAGCACGAACACCAGAGCCACGACTGCGAACAACGTCGGAACGACGTTGGTCAGGCGACGAGCAAGAACGATCAGCATCCAGGATGCCCGCGTTCCTCTCCTCCAACGGAGGAGAGGCTATCGAGGGAGGTCATTCGCCACTATTTGGCCGGCGAGGTCGTATCGACCCAGACGTCCTCATAATACTGGTGGGTGATCTCGGTCGGATTGGCCTGCAGGCCGTGGACCCATGGCTGATATGCCATGACTGCCTTGTTGTAGTTGAAGAACCAAACCGGCGCTTCGTCGTAGAGCAGGTTGTTCGCCTGGCGCAGCAGGTCGTTGCGCTTGGCCGTGTCGCTGGTCTGGGCGGCCTCGTCCAGCAATTGATCGAACTTCTCGTTCTTGAAGTCGACGTAGTTGCAGGCCGAACGTGGAGTCTTGGAGTAGAAGCACCGCAGAACGGCAAGCGAATCGGGGCCTGTCAAGGTCGAAGAGATGACGGCCTGGAACTCGCCCTTGATCAGGATGTCGCTGAGCAACGTCACCTCGACCAGCTTTGGCTTCACCTTGATCCCGACCTTGTCGAGGAATGGGATCATCGCCTCGACGATCGGCAGACCCCAGCTTTCATTCTGGCTGGTCGTGAATTCGAACTCGAAGCCGTTCGGATAGCCTGCTTCAGCCAGGAGCTTCTTGGCCTTATCCGGATTGAATTCATACGGCTTCACGTTCTTGTCGAATGCAGGAGAAGAAAGCGGCAGCCAGCTCACGGCACGATAGGCCTTGTCCTTCACCAGGCGCTTGATGATGAGGTCGGTGTCGATCGCATGATTGATCGCCTGGCGCACGCGCTTGTCGGAAAATGGCTTGAACGACGGGTTCATGCGCATTGCGCGCGTGAACATCTCGGCCACCTCGAGGATGCCCTTTGAAAGCTGTGGGTCGGCACGGTACGCGACGTACTGGGCCGGTCCCAGGATGGAGGTGTCGATCTCCTTGTTGCGGAAGGCGACGTCGCGAGCCGCCGCCTCGGCCATGATCACGAACACCAGCCGGTCGGCGTAGGGTTTGCCCGGCTTGTAGAACTTCTCCCAGCGCTCGACGACAACGCGGCTGCCCGGGATGTG
>CAWUOG010000726.1:0-1775 GCA_963923875.1 uncultured Alphaproteobacteria bacterium | reverse complement strand
GGTCGGCGACATGGATCAGGGACAGCCGGGCTCCCGCCACCATCGGCCGGGGGGCCAAGCCGCGATCGACCGTCTTGAAGTAGGCCAGGGTTTCGCGGTCGCCCGGACCGTAGACCGCCGGGGCCCGCACCGCGAGCCATGAACCCCTCCCCTGACCGGACCGGGTCTTCAGGACTTCCTCGCCCGCCCGCTTGCTCGCGGCATACGGCGACAGGTCCGGTTCACGGGCGGCGAGCGACGACAGAAGGAGAAAGCGCGCGTCCGGCGTCAGCCGCGACAGCAATGCCGTGCCGTCGCGATTGACCGCCATGAAGTTGGCCGACGTGCGCGCCTTGATCAGGCCGGCGGCATGGACCACCGCCTCCGCCCCGTCGATCAGGTTGCCGAGCGCTCTTTCGTCGGCGAGATCGCCCAGCACCAGCTCGGCCTGCACGCCCGCGAGATCGGGCAGCGGCGACCAGCGGCGCACCAGCAGGCGCACGGTCCAGCCGTGACGGGCGAGCGCGCGAACGAGATGCGGTCCGACGAAGCCGGTGGCGCCGGTGACCGCGACGAGTCTGGAGCTTGATCGGCTCATAGTGAACTACCTCACCCTGAGGAGCAGTCCGAAGGACTGCGTCTCGAAGGGTGGCACCACACGAGGTGCTCGCTCGCACCCTTCGAGACGGCCGCTTCGCGGCCTCCTCAGGGTGAGGCATGAGGTAGCCCTCATCATCGAGCCGCGTTGAATGATGGTCCTCATCCTGAGGAGCACGCCGAAGGCGTGCGTCTCGAAGGATGGGCCACAGGCAAGATGTTCGAGGCCATCGCGCGACCCACGGGCCCTCAGGCCGTAGCGGGCTTGGGGGCGTAGAGGCCGGCCAGGTAGTTGGCCTTGGTGCGGGCCCGGCTGAGCTTGCCCGACGAGGTGGTCGGCAGGCCCATCGTCGGCGCGACCAGCGCCACGTCGCAGTCGACCGCGACCGCCTCGCGCACGGCACCCGCGACGTCGCGCGCCAGGTTGGCCCGCGCCTCGTCACCCGAGACCCGCGCCAGTACCGCCACGACCACGCGCTCTCCGTCGGGCGTGTCAATCGAGAAGGCGGCGGCATCGCCGTTCTTGACGACCTTCTTGGCTTCGACCGCCCACTCGATGTCCTGCGGCCAGACATTGCGGCCGTTGATGATGATCAGGTCCTTGGCGCGGCCGGTGACGACCACCTCGCCCGCGAGCCCGTAGCCGAGGTCGCCGGTATCCAGCCAGCCGTCGGCCGTCAGCACTTCGCGGCTGGCCTCGGGCTCGCCGTAGTAGCCCGGCATGATGCTGGGCCCCTTTACGAAGATTCGACCGACCGCACGGTCCGGCAGCACCTTGCCATCCGGGTTGCGCACCTCGAGTTGATGGCCAGGCAGCACCTTGCCGCACACCACGAAACGGCGGGCGCGCTGATTGTCCGACGGATCCGTCGCCGGCACGGCGCGTTGCTCGTCGGCCAGCGCCTTGCGGTCGATCGTGTCGGTGCGCACGCCGGTGCCGTACGGGCTGAAGGTGATGGCCAGGCAGACCTCGGCCATGCCGTAGCTCGGAATGAAGGCCTTGGCGCTGAAGCCCTTGGCCGCGAAGGCCGCGGTGAAGCGGTCGAGCACGTCGGGCCGGATCATGTCGCCGCCGATGCCGGCATGGCGCCAGCACGACAGGTCGAGATCGGGCGGCACCTGCTGGACGCCGCGGCGGACCGCGAGGTCGTAGCCGAAGCTCGGGCTGTAGGAGATCGTGCCGCGATTCTTCGAGATGA
>CAWUOG010000725.1:0-1777 GCA_963923875.1 uncultured Alphaproteobacteria bacterium | reverse complement strand
ACGATCTCGATGTCGCTCTTGGACTCGCCCGGGCCCTCCACCGCCTTCCAGTGCCACATGATCACGCGGCTGGAGTTGGTGGCGCTGCCCTCTTCCTCGGCATAGGCCGATGCCGGAAGCTGGATGACCTCTGTCTGGATCGCCTTGGGATCGACGTTGTTGTACTCGCCGTGGTTCTCCCAGAAGCGCGCCGTCTCGGTCTCGAGCGGGTCGATCACGACCATCCACTTGAGCTTGGCAAGGCCGGACGCGACCTTGGTCTTGTTCGGCGCAGCCATCATGATGTTGAGGCCCTGGCAGAACAGGCCGTTCATCTGGCCTGCCGCCATCATATCGACCATCTTCAGCACGTCGTAGGCGACGTCGAACTTGGGCAGGTAGTCGTAGGCCCAGTTGTTGTCCTTGGTCGCCATCTTGCCGAAGAAGCTCTTCTGCTGGCTGACGAAGAACTTTTCATAGTTCTGCCAGAAGCTCGTCTGGCCCGGCCGCAACGGCTTGAAGCGGCGCGACTTCATGTAGTCGTCGTAGGTCGCCTCACGATCGGTCGGCAGCACCAGGTAGCCGGGCGTCGAGGTCGAGAGCAGCGCCAGGTCGGTGATGCCCTGCACGTTGGAGTGGCCGCGCAGCGCATTCACGCCGCCGCCCGGCATGCCCATGTTGCCCAGCAGCAGCTGGATCATGGCCATCGAGCGGATGTTCTGCGCGCCCGTCGTGTGCTGCGTCCAACCCAGCGCATACATCGAGGTCATCGTCCGGTCGCCGGTGGCGGTCGAGCCGATCATCTCGCAGATCTGCAGGAATTTGGCCTTGGGCGTTCCGGTGATGCGCTCCACCATCTCCGGCGTGTAGCGCTCGACATGCGCCTTCAGCAGATTGATGGCGCAGCGCGGGTTCTGCAGGGTGTCATCGACCTTGGCCATGCCCTGCTCGTCGAACTCGTATTCCCAGCTCGACCGGTCGACATAGTTCTTGCGCGCCTCGTCGTAGCCCGTGAACAGGCCGTCATTGAAGGCGAACCCTTCCTTCACGATGTACGAGGCATTGGTATAGGCCTTCACGTACTCGGTCAGAATCTTGTTGTTCGCGAGCAGGTAGCGCATCACGCCTGACAGGAACGCGATGTCGGTGCCCGGGCGAATCGGAGCGTAGACGTCGGCCACTGCGGCCGAACGCGTAAAGCGCGGATCGACGACGATCAGCTTGGCGCCATTGTTGGCTTTCGCCTCCGTGACCCACTTGAAGCCACAGGGGTGCGCTTCGGCGGCATTGCCGCCCATGATCAGAACGAGATCAGTATTCTTGATGTCGTTCCACGAATTCGTCATCGCTCCACGGCCGAAGGTGGGGCCAAGACTGGCCACCGTTGGTCCGTGTCATATTCGGGCTTGGTCTTCGAAAGCCAGGATCCCGGTGGAGCGAACGAACTTGTAGGTGAGATAGCCTGCCTCGTTGCTGAGCGAGGAGCCGCCGAAGAAGCCGGTGCTCAGCCAGCGGTTGACGGTCACACCATCGCGATTCTTGGCGATGAAGTTCTTGTCGCGGTCTTCCTTCATCAGCTTCGCGATGCGGTCGAGCGCGAAGTCCCAGCTCACCCGCTCGAACTTGTCGGACCCGGGCTTGCGGTGCATCGGGTACTGAAGGCGGTTCGGGCTGTGCACGTAGCCGAGCGAGGCGGCGCCGCGCGGGCAAAGCGTGCCGCGGTTCACCGGATGATCCGGGTCACCCTCGATGTGAATGACCTTGGCCTTGGCATCCTTGGCCGTGCCGTCAGCCACCG
>CAWUOG010000724.1:0-1788 GCA_963923875.1 uncultured Alphaproteobacteria bacterium | reverse complement strand
GCCTCAAAGGCCTTGGTGAGCCGCGGGCCGAACTGCCAGCTCACCCACTCCGAGCGCACCAGCCCGTCGCCGTGCTCGCCGGAATAGGCGCCCTTGTATTCGCGCACCAGCGCCGACGCTTCCTCGGCGATGGCGCGCATCTTCTCCGAACCTTCGCGGCGCATGTCGAGGATCGGCCGCACGTGCAGCGTGCCGACCGAGGCGTGCGCGTACCAGGTGCCGCGCGTGCCATGCTTGGTGAAGACGTCGGTCAGCCGCTGCGTGTAGTCGGCCAGGTGCTCCAGCGGCACCGCGCAATCCTCGATGAAGGAGACCGGCTTCCCGTCGCCCTTCATCGACATCATGATGTTGAGGCCGGCCTTGCGGACCTCCCACAGCGCGGCCTGCGGGCCGGGCTCGGGCATCTCCACGACGCTGCCCGGCAGGCCGAGATCGGCCATCAACTCGACCAGCCGCTTGAGGTCCGCGAGCTGCGGCTCGCGCTCCTCGCCCGCGAACTCGACCAGCAGGATCGCCTCGGGCTTGCCGATCAGGGCGCGTTCGATCACCGGCCGGAAGGCGGGATTGGCGCGCGCCAGCTCGATCATCGTGCGGTCGACCAGCTCGACGGCGGTGGGCTTCAGCTTCACGATGTGCTGGGCCGTTTCCATCGCCTTGTAGAAGGACGGAAAATTCACCACGCCCAGGGTCTTGTGCTTCGGGAGCGCCGACAGCTTCAGGGTCAGCCGCTCGGTGACCGCGAGCGTGCCCTCGCTGCCGACCAGCAGGTGCGCCAGGTTCACCGAATTGTCGGTGGTGTAGGGCCGCTCCGACTGCGGGAAAAAGATGTCGAGGTTGTAGCCGCCGACCCGGCGCAGCACCTTGGGGTACATGCGGGCGATCTCCGCCTGTTCGGCGACGGCAAGTGCCGCCATCCTGTCGGCGAGCGCGCGCACCGCGGGCTGCATGTCCTCCGGCCGGCGCGCATCAAAGCGCGCCCGCGTGCCGTCGGCCAGGATTGCGTCGATCGCGGCGACGTTGTGCACCATGTTGCCGTAGCGGATCGACCGGCTGCCGCAGGAATTGTTGCCCGCCATGCCGCCCAGGGTGCACTGCGCGGAAGTCGAGACGTCGACCGGGTACCACAGGCCGTGAGGCTTCAGCCAGGCATTGAGCTGGTCGAGCACGACGCCGGGCTGCACCGTCACTTCGGCGCGATCCTTGTCGAAGCCCACGACGTTGCGCATGTACTTCGAGAAATCGACGACCAGCGCCTCGCCCACGGTCTGGCCGCACTGCGAGGTGCCGGCGCCGCGCGGCAGGATCGCGGCCTTCGCGTCGCGCGCCACGTCGAGCGCCAGCGCGAGATCGGTCTCGTCGCGCGGCACGACGATGCCGACCGGCTCGATCTGGTAGATCGAGGCGTCGGTCGAGTAGCGCCCACGCGACGCCCTGTCGAACAGGACGTCGCCCTTGAGCGTCTGGCGCAGTTTCTGTTCGAGCGTGCTCAGTCGAGTTTCACCCCGGCCGCGTCGACGACCTTCTGCCACTTCACGATCTCGCTGCGGATGCGCTTGGCGAACTCGGCCGGCGGCTCGCCGCCCATCTGTGCCACCTGCTCCTTCCACGTCACCTTGAGCTTGTCCTGCTCCATCGCCTTCACGCACTCGGCATACATCCGGTCGACCAGCGGCCTGGGCGTGCCCTTGATGGCCCACAGGCCGTACCAGGTCGAGACGATCCAGTTCGGCACGCCGACCTCGGCCGAGGTCGGGATGTCGGGGAACTCCGGCACACGCTGCGGCGTGG
>CAWUOG010000723.1:0-1790 GCA_963923875.1 uncultured Alphaproteobacteria bacterium | reverse complement strand
GCCGCGACGTCGATCACGTAGATCGTGATGTCGGCCAGTTCGGGGGAAAACGTGGCAGCAAGATTGTCGCCGCCGGATTCGACGAAAACGATCTCCAGCCGCGGCCACTTGCGCACGATGTCGGACACCGCCGCGAGGTTGATCGAGGCGTCCTCGCGGATCGCGGTGTGCGGACAGCCACCGGTTTCGACACCGACAATGCGCTCGGGCGCCAGCGCACCGGCCCGGGTCAGGAACTCGGCGTCCTCCTTCGTGTAGATGTCGTTGGTGACGACCGCGATGTCGTAGGTCTCGCGCATGCGCTTGCACAGGCGCTCGACCAGGGCGGTCTTGCCCGATCCGACCGGACCGCCGACGCCCACCCGCAACGGACCGCGCATTTCCATACTCATATCCCCTGCGCCAGCAACGACGCGAAACCGACGCCAATCGTCAAACTGACCGGCGCATAGACGCGGCGGTCCCGAGTGGCGAACGGTTCGGCCGAAAAGCGCGTCCGCCAGCGCGGACTATAGCCGGCCATTCCGCGCACGAAAAAGACCGCCGCGATGACAATGCTGCCCGCAACCACGAAATGGTCATCCGGTCGCACGACGATGGCCCACGGCCACGCCGCAACGACCAGCAGAACAGCCGCGACGGCGAAGCACTGCGAGGGCGGCGGCATGCGGCTGCGGCCGTCGCCCACCACGGCCCTCGCCAGCTCGGCCTCGGACTTCTCGGGCCACAGACCGCCGAGGCCCCAATAGGCGTGCAGGCCGGCGATCGCCAGCACCACCACGGTCAGCAGCAGCGCCAGCCCGATCATGAGCGGAACAGCCGCGTGTACTGGGTCTCGTGGCGCAGCGAGCACCAGTCGAGCAGGGGCGTCGCCGTGCCGACCTCGTCGAGATCGGCGACGGCGATGGCGGCCTCGGCCGTGGCGCGAACGGCGGGCTCGAGTGCCGCCAGCGCGATCTGGCCGTCGCTCTGGCCTAGCGGCACCGAGCGCACCGCCGCCGAGATCAGGTTGGCCGCGAAGGCATGCAGATAGGCGGTCAGTGCCTGCTCCAAGGGGATGCCGTGAGCGGCAGTCGCCAGTGCCACGGCCACCGGCAGCGCAAGTTCACTCGGCACGGCATCGAACGACGGATGTGGCCAGGCGGTACGGGTGATCGACAGGAACGAGCCACCCTGCTGACGCGATTCGAGCGCCATCTCCGACGTCCCGCGCCACGCTGCCGCGCGCTCGGCGATCGCTTCGAAGATCGGCCAGTCCTTGGCTTCCGCCGCGCGCCAGGCGGCAGCAAACAGTGCACCGTCAACGCGCGCGGTACCGTCGCGAAGCACCGTTTCGAGCCACGTCACCAACGACGCGCGATCCCTGATCAGGCCTTCCTCGACTGCCGTCTCGACACCGTGGCTGTAACTGAAGGCGCCGATCGGATAGGCCGGCGACAGCCAGGCCAACAGTCGATAAAGCGGATCGGCGGCCATGATCAGCCGTGCCGTTCGGCGTGCAGCGCACCGTGGCGATGGTCGGGGTCGTGATTGTGTTGACCGTAGGCGCCGCCTTCGGGATCGAACGGCACGCGCACCTTATTCACGTTGGCACCCAGTCCCTTCAGCATGTCGACAATCACGTGATCGTCGCGGATCAGGATGCGGTCGTGGTCGATCTGGGCCGGCAGATGACGATTACCGAGATGCCAGGCCAGCCGCGCGAAGGAAGCGGGGTCCCGGCCGCGGATCTCGACGAGATCTTCGTCGGCCGCCTTCACTTCGACGAAGCCGCCCTCTTCCAGCCTGAG
>CAWUOG010000722.1:0-1793 GCA_963923875.1 uncultured Alphaproteobacteria bacterium | reverse complement strand
CCGGCAAACGCGGCCTGATCATGGGCGTGGCCAACGAGCGTTCGATCGCCTGGGGCATCGCCCAGGCCCTGCACGCCGCCGGTGCCGAACTCGCCTTCACCTACCAGGGCGCCGCGTTCGGCAAGCGCGTCATCCCGATGGTCGAGAAACTCGGCTCGAAGATCGTGGTCGAGGCCGACGTCGAGAACGAGCAGAGCCTGCAGGCCCTGTTCAGCCGCCTGCAGCGCGACTGGGGCAAGCTCGACTTCGTCGTCCATGCCATCGCCTTCTCCGACAAGGAGGAGCTGAAGGGCCGCTACGTCGACACGACCAAGGCCAACTTCCAGCGCAGCCTGACCATTTCCTGCTATTCCTTCACCGAGATCGCCCGTCTCGCGCTGCCGCTGATGAGCGACGGCGGCAGCCTGATCACGCTGACCTACGAGGGCGCCACGCGCGTCATGCCGTCCTACAACGTGATGGGCGTCGCCAAGGCCGCCCTCGAAGCGAGCGTGCGCTACCTTGCGGCCGACCTCGGCCCACAGGGCGTGCGCGTGAACGCTCTCTCCGCCGGCCCGATGCGCACCCTGGCCGGCGCCGTGATCGGTGGCGCCCGTTACGTCTATCGCGTTTCGCGCGAGGCCTCGCCGCTGCGTCGCAATGTCGAACTGACCGATGTGGGTGGCGCCGCGCTCTATCTGCTGTCGGATCTGAGTGCGGGCGTCACCGGGACGGTGCATTTCGTCGATGCCGGCTACCATGCGATCGGCCTGCCGCACGACGGCAGTGCCGCGCCGAGCGGCAGCGGCGAGTAGCGCCTGAAGCGCCGCGCGATCCTCGCGGGTACCGGCGCATCGCTCGTCATCGCCGGACCGATAACCGCGCAATCGCATAGCCAGCCGCCGTCCGAGGCCTTCTTCGTGGCCGAAGCGGCGCGCATGAAGGAAGAAGCGGTGAAGAACGGCGACCAGCCCTACGGCGCCGTGCTGGTGGTGGACGGAGTCATCGCGGGCTATGGCCCCAGTCGGGTCAACAGCGCCCGCAACCCCGACGCCCATGCCGAGAGGGTGGCGCTGTGGGAGGCTCAACGGCAACTCGGCCGTCGAACGCTCGAGGGATCGGTGGTCTACGCCACATCGCGCCCCTGTTCGGCCTGTCAGCAGGCGCTCGCGGCGGCCGGCATCGCGCGCATGCTGGTGGGCCCGTCGGCGGAAGACGCCGGCCGACCGAACCCTTAGATCATGTGGGCTCTTCTGCCGGCGCTCGCGACGCTGCTGTCCGTGCTGTCCATGAACGTTCACGCCCAATCCCTGCTCGAAGCCGCCGAACGCGGCGATCTGCCGGGCGTCGAGCGCCTGATCGCCGCGGGCGTGCCGATCGATGCGACCGACGCCGCGAAGCAGACGCCGCTGCTGCTTGCGGTGCGCAACAACCATCTCCCTGTCGCTACCCGCCTGATCGATGCCGGCGCCAGCATCAACGCCCAGGCGGCGAACCAGGACACGCCCTGGCTGCTGGCCGGCGCGCTCGGCCGTACGGCCATGCTGCGCCACATGCTGCCGAAGGGGCCGGACTTCACGATCCGCAATCGCTTCGGCGGCAACGCGCTCATTCCCGCCTGCGAGCGCGCCCACGTCGACACGGTCGCGTTCCTTGTGACGACGCCGATCGACGTCAATCACGTCAACAATCTGGGTTGGACGTGCCTGCTCGAAATCGTGATCCTGGGCGACGGCGGCCAGCGCCATGTCGAAGTGACGAAGTTGGTGCTGGCGGCAGGCGCCAATCCCAACATCGCCGACAGGGATGGCGTC
>CAWUOG010000721.1:0-1794 GCA_963923875.1 uncultured Alphaproteobacteria bacterium | reverse complement strand
TGCGCGTTCGCCGGCGCGGCGACCACCAGACCGGCGGCGCCGGCGCCGACGAAGGATCTCCTGCCCAATTCGCTCATCGCTTCCTCGCCTTGGGTGCGAACACTACTTGGCCGTCACGGCCGTTGATTCGATCTCGACCAGAAGGCCCGGCACGGCGAGCGCACTGACCGCAACCAGGGTGGATGCAACCACGGATCCCTTGAGCGCCTTGCCCAGCGCCTTGGCGACCGCACCCATATCGCGGATGTCGGTGACGAAGATCGTAAGGCGAGTCAGATCGGCGAGCTTCGCGCCGGCCTGCTTCAGCGACGCCTCGATCTTGCGCATGGTGATCGCGGTCTGTTCGGCAGCGTCCCGGCCCTGCACCCGGCCCTTCGAATCGAGCGAGGTCGTCCCGGACACGAACACGAAGGGCCCGGTCTTCACCGCCCGCACGTAGAAATCGACCACCTCGGTCCCGTCGGGAAACAGCTGCTTGGCCATGAACGACTCCTCGAACACCCTCGCTTTGGGCAATCTTACGCAAAGGAGTGCGCCATGTCCCTTGACCGATATCAATCTGCAGTCGTTACGGGTGCCAGCCGGGGCATCGGAGCGGCGATTGTCCGCCGCCTTTGCCGGAGCGGGCTCGCCGTGCACGCCGTCGCGCGCTCCGCGGCCGATCTCGGGACTTTGGCCGCCGAGACCGGGTGCAGGCCGCTTGTTCTCGACATCGCCAACCGGGCTGCCGTTCAGGCAGGGCTGGGCGGTCTGGAGGTCGACGTCCTGGTCAACAACGCCTCGGCCGCCGTGCGCTCGAACGCTTCGTGGGAGACCCCGGAGACGGATGTCGCCGCCCTGATGGACGTGAACCTCCATGGAACGCTCAACTGCCTCGCCGCTGTCGTGCCCGGCATGAAGGCGCGCGGACGCGGCCATATCGTCAACCTGGGCTCCATGGCCGGCACCTGGATGTTTCCCGGCATGCCGGTCTACGGCATGACCAAGGCCGCCCTGCACAATCTCAGCCAGAGCCTGCGCCTCGACCTGCATGGCAGCGGCGTACGGGTGAGCGAAATCGCTCCCGGCCGTGTCGAGACCGGCGCGCATCTTGCTCTGATGGAGGACCGCGAAGAAGGCCGGCGACGCTTCTATGACGGATACGAAAGCCTGATGCCCGAAGACATTGCCGATGCGGTGTCGTTCGTGCTGGCCGCGCCACAGCGCATGGACGTAACCTTCATGGAAATCGTGCCGACCGACCAGTCCTACGGCGGCTCCCAGTTCTTCCGCCGTGGAGCGGCTAAACCTCGATAGCGTGGATCAATATGACGATCAGCAACCTCGGCGCCATCCTCGATCCGACCGCCCCGGACGACCGGCCTTTCATCATCGAATTGTCTCCAGACGGCGACGAACGCGGTCGCCTGTCGTACGGCGGGGCGCAGGCACGAATTGCGGGACTGGCGCGTGGCCTGCAGAAGCGCGGCCTTCAGCGCGGCGAGGCCGTCGCCATCGTCGCCGCCAACAGCGCCGACTATCTCGCGCTCTACATGGCGACCATGGCCGCCGGCCTGGTGTCGGTGTGCGTCAACCACAAGCTGCCGCGCGAGACCGTGGCGCACATCATGAAGGACTCAAGCGTCAAGCTGGCCATCGCCGACACCGAGCGCAGCGCCCTGGTTGGTACCCTGGTGCCGACCGTGGCGATCGAAGAGCTGGATTCCCTGGTGGATGCCGGCCCTTTCGCGCCGGTCGAGATGAAGCCCGAGGAAGTGGCGATGATCCTCTACACCTCGGGGTCGACCGGCCTGC
>CAWUOG010000720.1:0-1795 GCA_963923875.1 uncultured Alphaproteobacteria bacterium | reverse complement strand
CAGCTCATGTGTGGCTATACCGCGGAGGTTGGCGATGCCTGTCGCAGGCACGGTGTGACACCGGACGCATTCTTCGGCGGGATCGGCGCTCTCGACGGGCTCCAGCGCGACGGGTTGGTGGTCGTGGATCGCGAACGTCTGGTCGTCACCGATCGGGGCAGGCCGCTCGTCCGCTCGGTCTGTGCCGCATTCGACCGCTACTACACAGGGGCCGAGGGCCGCCACGCGCGCGGCATCTGAGACGAAAGGAATGGAACAATGAGCACCTACGCGATGGTTTCGCGCCACATCGAGCAGGCCCTTGCGGAAGCGGCCGGCAAGTCGATCTCGGACGATGTCGTGGCGCGTTGCCTTCTGTCCGAGGCGATCCGGCTGTTCAAACGGTCGCGATCCAACGATGACATCGCGGCCGAACTGAGCGCCGCCGCCGACAATCTCGACGACGACAATCCGCTGATCTTCATCCGTCCCTGACAAAACCGAGGCAGCCGGCTCGTAGGCACGGCCTGCCGGTGATATCGTCCGGCAGGAATGACAATTTGACCATGGAACGTTCGACGAACGGCTCGACCGGGGTGCCGGAGGCGGGGCTGGCGGCCGCCTTGGAGGCAGCAGAAGCGCGCCTGCGCTCGATCCTGCAGACCGTGCCGGACGCCATGATCGTGATCGACGAGTTCGGCCGCATCGAATCGCTCAGCGCCACAGCCGAGCGGTTGTTCGGATACTCCGCGGCGGAAGCGATCGGCCGCAACATCAGCGTGTTGATGCCCTCGCCGTATCGCGAACAGCATGACGCCTATCTCAAGCGCTACCTCGGCACCGGCGAGAAACACATCATCGGCATCGGGAGAGTGGTCTCCGGACAGCGCAAGGACGGCACGACCTTCCCCATGCATTTGACGGTGGGCGAGTTGCGCTCAGCCGATCGCCACTATTTCACCGGCTTCATTCGCGATCTGACGGATCAGCAGATCACCGAGAGCCGGCTGAAAGAGCTGCAGTCGGAAGTCACTCATATGTCGCGCTTTACGGCACTGGGCGAGATGGCGTCGACCCTCGCCCATGAAATCAATCAGCCGCTGACGGCGATCAGCAACTATCTGAGGGGTTGTCAGCGTCTGCTGCAGAGGGTTGATAGCGACAGTTCGGCCATGTTGCGTGATGCCATCGGCAAGGCGGCCGATCAGGCGCTGCGGGCCGGGCAGATCATCCGCCGGCTTCGCGAATTCGTCGCCCGCGGCGAAAGCGACCGGCGGATCGAAAGCCTGCCCAAGCTGATCGAGGATGCCAGCACGCTTGCCCTGATCGGCGCCAAGGAGAACGGCGTTGACGTGTCGTTTCGCCTCGATCCGGCCGTCGATCTCGTGCTCGCCGACCGCATCCAGATCCAGCAGGTGCTGGTCAACCTGATCCGCAACGCCATCGAGGTCATGGCCGAGACCTCCGGCCGACGCCGGCTCGAAATCGCGGCGGTGGCCGATCGGGAGAACCTGGTGCGAGTCAGCGTGTCCGACACCGGTCTGGGCATCGCACCGGAGATCGCCAAGCAGCTGTTTCAACCGTTCGTCACGACCAAGCGCAAGGGCATGGGGCTGGGCCTCTCGATTTGCCGAACCATCATCGAGGCGCATGGTGGCAAGATCTGGGTGGAGCCCAACCCCGGGGGTGGTACGATTTTCTACTTTACCCTGCGGTCCGCCAAGGAAGACGAGGACAGCGAATCGTGAGCGATAGCAAGGTCGTTCATGTCATCGACGACGATGTTGATGTGCGTCAGTCGCTGGCATTTCTACTG
>CAWUOG010000719.1:0-1795 GCA_963923875.1 uncultured Alphaproteobacteria bacterium | reverse complement strand
TTGGAATTGGGGTTGGCAGCCACGAAGCCCGAGCCGAACTGCTCGCCCTCGCCGATCCGGATCAGCCAGGCGTCGTATTCGGCGCCCTTGTGTCCGCGCGCCAGCAGCTCCTCGAACATGATCGTGACCTTCTGGCCGTTCGGCGTGCCGAGCGAATAGAGCTGGAAGGGATGCTTGCCGACCGGCAATTCCTTGTCGTGTGTGGGGCCGGCGATCGGACGGTTGATGTTGGCGAAGCGGCCGCCGCTCGCCTTGTTCCACACCCAGACCTTGGGCGGGACGTATTCGGAAGAGCTGCTCATGATGCGAAACTCCTGATTTCGGCTCGAACGATGGCATAACATAAGGCCATGGACACCACCCGCCTGAAGCATCACGTCGATACCTTCTGGAACGACGCCATTCTGCCCTCGATCACGGAGTACATCCGGATCCCCAACAAGTCTCCGGCGTTCGATTCCAAGTGGGTCGAGCACGGCTACATGGAGGATGCCGTCAGGCTGATGGAAGCCTGGGCACGCGAGCAACTCGGTGCGTTTCCCGGAGCCACCCTCGAGGTGGTGCGCCTGCCCGGCCGCACGCCGCTGATCTTCATGGAAATCCCCAGCGATCATGGGGGTGACGCCAAGGACACCGTCCTGCTCTACGGCCATCTCGACAAGCAGCCCGAGATGAAGGGCTGGGCAGAGGATCTCGGCCCGTGGAAGCCGGTGCTCAAGGGCGACAAGCTCTATGGCCGAGGCGGCGCTGACGACGGCTATGCGATCTATGCCTGCCTGTGTGCGCTGCGCGGCATGGCCGAGCAGAAGGCGCCGCGTGCCCGCTGCGTGATCATGATCGAGGCCTGCGAAGAGTCGGGCAGCTACGACCTGCCCTTCTATGTCGATCACCTGATGGTGCGGATCGGCGATCCGTCGCTGGTTGTCTGCCTCGACTCCGGCTGCGGCGACTGGGATCGGCTGTGGCTCACGACCTCGCTGCGCGGCATCGCCTCGGGCACGCTGACCGTGCGGGTGCTGACCGAGGGCGTCCATTCGGGGGATGCCTCGGGTGTCGTGCCCTCGTCCTTCCGTTTGATGCGTGGGCTTCTCTCGCGACTGGAGGATGAAGCCACCGGCGAGATCAAGCTGCAGGACCTCTATGTCCAGATCCCGCCGCAGCGCATCGAGCAGGCCAAGGATGCTGCCAAGGTGCTCGGCAATTCGGTCTATGACCGCTTCCCGTTCGCCGGTACGACCAAACCGATGGCGAGCGAACTCGGCGACCTGGTGCTGAACCGCACCTGGCGGCCGCAGCTCGCGATCATCGGCATGGACGGCTATCCGGCGCCGGGCGATGCCGGCAACGTGCTGCTGCCCTACTCGACCGCCTCGCTCAGCCTGCGCACGCCGCCGACACTCGACGGCGCGGCTGCCGTGCAGACGATCAAGAAGGCACTGGAAGCCGATCCGCCCAACGGCTGCGAGGTGACGTTCGAGGGCAAGGGCGGACAGAGCGGCTGGCATGCCCCGCCGCTGGCGCCCTGGCTCGAGAAAGCCGTCACCGAGGCTTCACAGCAGGCGTTCGGCAAACCGGTCGCCTACATGGGCGAGGGCGGCACGATCCCGTTCATGGGCATGCTGGGCGAAAAATTCCCCAGGACGCAGTTCGTGATCACCGGCGTGCTCGGCCCGCACGCCAACGCGCACGGGCCTAACGAGTTCCTGCACATTCCCACCGGCAAGCGCGTGACCGAGGCGGTCGTGCACATGCTCGTGGCGCATCATCACAGGCCGAGGCGATAGAAGCGCGAGGC
>CAWUOG010000718.1:0-1796 GCA_963923875.1 uncultured Alphaproteobacteria bacterium | reverse complement strand
GAGGCTCGCCTTCTCCAGTGCGGTATAGACCGGCTTGTCGCCGACGACGGCGATCTTGAGATCGGCGCCGTCGCGCGCCTTCACCATCAGGGTCGAACCGTCGACCTTCTCAATGGTGCCACGCACCCGCATGGTCTCCTGGGCAAAGGCCGGAACGGCCACGGCAACGATCGTCGAAGCAATCAGCAAGCGGCGCAGCATGGCGAACCTCCGTGAACTGGAAGCCGCGACGCTATCCCAGAGCCACCTCAAGAGCAGATCAACAGGCGGTGATGCAGCGGTGCTGCAGTCAGGAGGCGACGATCACGGCCCCTTTGCGCCCGGCAGGCCCTTGGCCATGTCGGCAATGCGGGCTTCGAATTTCCCGAAGCGCTCCGTCAGCCTCGCGAGCTCCGCGGTCTTTTCGGCGTCACTCAGGAAAGACAGGCGAATGCTGTTGAACGCCGTTTCCTTGATCATGTCGTAGGTCGGCCTGTAGCGGCTGGCATAGAGCACGTACTCGGCCGACAGGTTGTTGCGCGAGACACCGGAATCGTCGGTCGAGATCACGAACGGCACGCCGGCATGGCGGTAGAGCAGGATCGGATGGGCCTCGCCCTTAACGCCGAGAATGAACTCGTTGCTGGTGAGGTTGATCTCGACCGCGACCTTCCTCTCGCGCATCAGGCGCAACAGGCCGGTGGCGTCGCGCTCGTGGGCGACGTCGACGCCGTGGCCGATCCGCTGGGCACCCGCGACCTCGACCGCCTCTCGGATGTGATTCTGCAAGCCCTCCGGAGGCACCATGCCGAGCGCCAGTTCGCCGGCATGCAGCGAGAGCTTCACGCCGGGAAATTTCTGCTTCAGGAAGGCGAACATGCGCATGTGCAGGCCGTAGTCGCGCATCGACACCGGGCGATTCTCCGGACCGACGATGTTCGCCCCGACCACCTTGCCTCCGGCGCCGGCGGCGACAAAAGACGAATAGAGACCGGAGAACACCCGGGCCCGCGGATCGTTGCGCACCACGAAGGTCTGGAAGCGGACCTTGAAATCGCCGTCATCGAGCCCGTCGGCCAGCTTGTCGAGGGCCGCCACATATCCCTTGATCGCCGTCGCCGTCGCCTCGTCGGCGGCAAGGAAGTCGTAGAACGGCGCGAGCACCGCCTGGATGTCGGCGTCGCTGGCGTCGGGCGACAGCGCCTCGAGCGGCGCGGCCAGCGCCTCGTTCTGGGCGCGCGGCGGCTGGCCGAGCATGGTCTCGATGTACTGCACGTTCTCGGCGATGGCGCGCGCCTTGAGCTGACGCAGTCCGGCTTCGGGGAAGGCGCTCGAGATTCCGCCGATGTAGAAGAACGTGTCGAAGAAATGCTGATCGGGCGGGGTCTGCTGATGGGAGTGATTGTAGAAATCCTTGTCCGACCAGATCGCCAGCAACTCGCGATAGAAGCCGTTGTTGTCCGCGCTCAGGATGGCCTCGACGTCGAGGCAGTCGGCGCGCTCCTCGGGCGTGAGGACGCCAGGCTCGCCCCAGATGGTGAACTTGAACGCCTTCTCTCGGGCCGGATTGTCGGCCTGCCAGACGCAGGCCTTCTTTTCCTTCACCCAATCGAGGAACGTCTCGGCGTAGATCGAGCCCGAGTAGTGATGATGCAGGTCGCCACCCTTGGGCATCATCGTCATCATCAGGGTGAGGCCCACGAGGTTGGGCGAAGGGCCTGCGACCAAGGTCGTGTAGTACTGCCGCGTCGACTGCAGGTTGGCCTGCAGGGCCTGCGGCGCGAGCTGCGCCGAAACGGGACGCGCCGCGTCCTGGC
>CAWUOG010000717.1:0-1800 GCA_963923875.1 uncultured Alphaproteobacteria bacterium | reverse complement strand
GCGCCTCGGGCAATATCGGCAGCCAGGTCGTGGCGCGCGCCAAGCCCGACGGCAACACGCTGATGTCGCAGGTCAACACGCTGGTAATGAATCCCAGCCTCTACAAGAACCTGCCCTACGATCCTGTGACCGACTTTGCGCCAATTGGACTGACCGCCTGGGGCTCGCTGGTGCTCGTGGCCAACCCGGCACAGAAGCCGAACAACCTCGCCGAATTCATTGCCGAGGCAAAGGCCTCGCCCAGGGCCATCAATTACGGCAGCCCCGGCGTCGGCACGCCACATCACCTGTCGATGGCGCTGGTCGAGACCGATGCCGGCATCGAGCTGGTGCACGTCCCCTACAAGGGTGCGGCGGGCGCCTTGCAGGACATCCTGAGCGGCCAGATCCCCTACATGTTCCTGCCGGTCCACGTCGCGGCGACCTACATCAAGAGCGGCAAGTTGAAGGCGCTGGCGATCGGCAGTCCCAAGCGCCATCCGCTGCTGCCCGAAGTTCCAACCCTGATCGAGCAGGGCCTGAAGAACGCCGACGTCGACATGTGGTACGGCCTGTTTCTCCCGAAGGATGCGCCCGCCGACATCGTGGCCCGCTACAACAAGGAGCTGGGCACGATCCTCAATTCCGACGAAGCGCGCGAAGCCTTCGGCAAGCAGGGCCTGACGCCGGCCACCTCCACGCCGGCGGAGCTCGCCGACATCGTCAAGCGCGACAAGGCGCGCTGGGCGGACATCGTCGAAAAGCGTGGTATCAAGCCGGAGTGAACGACTCTCGACCTGACGTCCTGATCATTGGCGGCGGAATCGGCGGCCTGACGCTGGCGCTCAGCCTGCATCAGGCGGGCGTCTCCTGTCGCGTTCTCGAATCGGCTCCCGAAATCCGGCCGCTGGGCGTTGGCATCAACCTTCTGCCGCATGCCATGCGCGAGCTCTCCGAGCTCGGCCTGCAGGACAGGCTCGCCGCACGTGCCATCGAGACGCGCACGCTCGCCTACTACAGCCGCCACGGGCAACCGATCATCAGCGACACGCGCGGTCGCTATGCCGGGTACGACTGGCCTCAGCTTTCGATCCATCGCGCCGATTTGCACGACGTGCTGCTCGAAGCCGCACGCGCTCGGCTGGGCGACGATGCCGTGCAACTCGACCGTCGCTGTACGCGCATCGACCAGGACGGCTCCGGGGTCACGGTGCACTTCGACAATGCCGCCCCCCTGGCCGGCAAGGTCGCGATCGGCTGCGACGGCATCCATTCGGCGGTGCGCCGGCAGCTCTTTCCCGACGAAGGCCCGCCGAAGTATTCCGGCGTCAACATGTGGCGCGGCGCGGTGCGCTGGCCGGAATTCCTGGGCGGCGACACGATGATTTCGACCGGCTGGTTCACCGTCGGCAAGACGGTCATCTACCCGATTCGCCCCGGCACGCCCGAGACCGGCGGCAAGCCCCTGATCAACTGGGTGGCAGAGTTGGCGCGCACCGAGGCCGTGCGCCAGGACTGGACGGGCCGCGGCCGGCTCGAGGATCTGATGCCGGCCTTCGCCGGACTGAAATTCGACTTCCTCGACGTCTCCGGCATGATCGAGGCGACCGACGAGATTCTCGAATACCCGATGGTCGATCGCGATCCGCTGGACCGCTGGACCTTCGGCCACATCAGCCTGCTGGGCGACGCCGCACATCCGATGTACCCACGCGGGTCCAACGGCGCGGGTCAGGCGATCGTCGATGCCCGCTTCCTGGCCGGTCAGATCAAGCGGCACGGCGCCACGGCAGACGCACTGCAGAAATATGAAGCGGTGCG
>CAWUOG010000716.1:0-1800 GCA_963923875.1 uncultured Alphaproteobacteria bacterium | reverse complement strand
TCAGCGCCGCGCGGCGGTGATGCAGCGGCGCGTACATCGCCCAGTTCCGCTGCAGAGCCCGCAGCGCCTTCGCCGCCTCGCCGATCGACGGCACCGGCAGTTCGATGCAGTCGTGCCAGATGTTGGCGGCCCACGCCGCAGCGGCGGCCGGCGCGTCGCTGATCAGCAGGCGCCCATGGCGGCGGCCGACGGCAACGCCCGCCCGGCCAAGCTCTTCCTCGAGCTGGGCCTCGAAACCTTCAGCCGCGAGATAGGCAGTAGGCATCGAGTTCAGCCAGATAGCGCTGCTTCAGGGTGTCGTCACAGAAGGCGGCACTGAAGCCGTTGCGGGCGAGTTGGACGACCTCGTCCCGACCGAGAGCGAGGGCCTGCTGCACGCCGAGATAGTTCTCCGTCACGTAGCCGCCAAAATAGGCCGGATCGTCGGAGTTGATCGTCGCCTTGAGGCCGGCCTGCAGCATGCGCCGCAGTGGATGTACGTCGAGAGACGGTACGCCGCACAACCGGAGGTTCGAGAGCGGGCAGACCGTGAGCGCCATCTGCTCGCGCACCAATCGCGCCGTCAGCGCCGCATCCTCCAGCGCGCGATTGCCGTGGTCGATGCGATCGACCTTCAGCAGATCGAGCGCCTCGGCGACGTATTCCGGCGGCCCCTCCTCGCCGGCATGCGCCACGGCGCGGAGACCAAGGCCCCGCGCGCGGGCGAACACGCGCTGGAACTTCGACGGCGGATGCCCCTTCTCCGATGAATCGAGCCCGACACCGATGAATCGGTCGCGCCACGGCAACGCCTCGTCGAGCGTCCTTTCGGCATCGGCCTCGTCGAGATGGCGCAGGAAGCACAGGATCAGCGACGCAGTCATGTCGAACTGGCGCTCGGCGTCCTTCAACGCCCGCCACAGCCCGTCGATCATCGTCCTGAACGCGATGCCGCGGGCCGTATGGCCCTGCGGGTCGAAGAAGATCTCGGCATGGCGCACGTTCTGGCCGGCAGCCCGGCGCAGATAGGCCATGGCAAGGTCGTAGAAGTCCTGCTCGTGCAACAGAACGCTCATGCCCCGATAATAAAGGTCGAGGAAGTCCTGCAGGTTGGTGAATTTGTAGGCGGCATGGATCGCCGCGACGTCGGGATACGGCAGGACGACGCCGTTGCGCCGCGCCAGCGCGAACATCATCTCGGGCTCGAGGCTGCCTTCGATGTGAATGTGCAGCTCGGCCTTGGGCAGGCCGGCAATGAAGCCGCTGAGGTCCGACTGCTGAACGGGCATGGACCGGCAACTTATCATCGCCCGCCCCGATCCGATCAACGCCCAATCAACTCACCCTTCGAGACGCGGTCCTGCGGACCGCTCCTCAGGGTGAGGCCGTGCCGTTCTGCTCGATCGCATATCACCTCATCCTGAGGAGGCCGCGCAGCGGCCGTCTCGAAGGATGAGCAACAGACAAGGTGCCCGCCCTCACCAAAGGCGCGGAGGTTACTCCGCGCTGATCGAGACGCGGTCCTGCAGACCGCTCCTCAGGGTGAGGCCGTGCCGTTCTGCTCAACCGCATATCACCTCATCCTGAGGAGGCCGCGCAGCGGCCGTCTCGAAGGATGAGCAACAGACAAGGTGCCCGCTCTCACCAAAGGCGCGGAGGTTACTCCGCGCTGATCAAGACGCGGTCCTGCGGACCGCTCCTCAGAGTGAGGCTATGTCGTTCAGCGCGATCGACTCGGACTTCACGCCGCGAGCTTGAGAGAACGGGCGCGGTCGAACAGCGCGCGGGCGTGCGGGCTCGAGGCCTTGACGGCGCGGCGCT
>CAWUOG010000715.1:0-1800 GCA_963923875.1 uncultured Alphaproteobacteria bacterium | reverse complement strand
CCGCGTCAGTGCCCGTCGCTTGTGGGCCGCCAGCCGGAGCCGCGCCGCCCGGCGCTGCCCCGCCTGCTGCTGCGCCACCTGGCGCTGCGCCACCTTGAGCTTGGCCACCCGGGGCCTGGCCACCCTGGGCCTGCCCGGCCGGGCCGCCCGCGGCCTGACGCGGTCCGGCACCCGAGCGTGCGCCAGGCTGCGTCGGCGCCGCGCCACGCGGGGCGCCACCTTGCTGCTGTTGCCCGCCAGTCTGCGGCGGAGAATTCGCAGCCTGCGGAGGCGGCACCTGCTGCGCGAAGCCCTGCGCCGGCGCCACGTACTGCTGACTGCCGCCCTGCTGGAAGAGCGCGATATTGTTCTGCATCACCGCCGGCGGAATCGGTGCCGGCGGCGTGGGCGGCGAGCCCTGGTTGACGTTGATCTGGGTGCCGAACGACGTGGTGGTTCGCGTGACACCCTGGCTGGTCACCGTGAGCGACTGGCCGAACATGAAGTTCGCACTGGTGGCACCGGTCGGACTGACGGCGACCTGGAAGATACCGCCGCGAATACCGAGGGTCGCCGACGGCGTCGTCACCTTCACTTCGGACGTCTTGCTGATCGCCCCGCCCACGAAGCGCAGTACGCCTTTCGTGACCGTGAGCGACATGTCGCCCTTCCGGGTGGCCGGATCGAAGACGTACTTGTCGATGACGACCTGGCTGTTCGGCCCGATGGTTATCGACGAGCCGTCGTTGAAAACCAGATGAGCCCGGTCGTCGGCGTTCGTCGTCACGCGCTCGTCGGCATCCATGTCGATGCCGACATGCAACACCCGCTCATTCTGTTGGGGCGGCTTGCCGAGCGGCTGGCCCTCGACGACAGATGCGACGCCCACGCGCGACCAGGCCGGCGGCGCGACGAGCATCGTGCTCATCGCGAGCAGCGCAGCGAAGGATCGCGCCGTGAACGGCCGCGATTCCGAAAAGGGATAGATCATCGCTTCATCTCCGAGGAGAGATAGGTGTTGGCACGCTGGCGCACGTCATCGGTCGACAACTCTGAATCGCGCGCCTGCTGGAGGTAGGCACGGGCTACGTCGCCGGCGCCCAGGCGGTAGTAGAGAACGCCCAGCTCCAGCTTGACCTCGGGCTGATCGCCCTCGACCAGCAGCAGACGCTCCAGCGCCGAGATGGCACCTTCGACGTCGCCCATGGTCACCGCGATCTTCGCGAAGTTGACGAGCACCGTGGGATCCGACGGCTTGTCGAGCGTCGCCTGAAACGCAACGTCATAGGCCGCACGCTGGGCCAGCGCCTTCGCGTCCGGCGGCGTTCCGGGCTGCGCCCCGGATTGTGGCCCACCCTGCGGGCCGGGTTGCTGCAGCGGCGCGGCGATCGGCGGCGTCGCCTGCGCGAACGCCGATCCCGTCGACATCGCGACGGCACCTGCAAGCAACAACCGGCATGCCCGGGAACGAGGGTGCTGGAGCGACTGCACAGCGCACTCCACCAATTGGTACATGATCAACTCTAGCAGGCTCTTGCCATTCCGGTCAGTTTCAATACGGCAATACTCGAATAATGGCATCGAATTCCACAATTGCACGGCCTCTGAATGCAGATATTCCGGCTCCAAACTTCGAATGAGTTGCAGTTCGGTCCGGCGGGCTCGTGCCGATGGTCGCGCGCGATCATTCGGCAAAACTTTTCTCAGTACTGCAGAAGAAGAAATCCTCACGATGGCGACCGCTTGTGATCGCCAAGCAGGATCGTCACGCATCGTCAGTCGCCCACTCCTTCAGTCAATCGTATCGTCGGCCAGGGCCAG
>CAWUOG010000714.1:0-1804 GCA_963923875.1 uncultured Alphaproteobacteria bacterium | reverse complement strand
GTCGGTGGGCTGGCGGCCAAACTGGCGGGCCAGCGCTATCTCGGTCTCTCGCTCGATCGCGACAAGCATGCGACGGACCTGAAGGCGGCACTCGGCGGGCTGAAGGGCCCGCTGATGAAGGCGGCGCAGCTGCTCGCGACCATTCCCGACGCGCTGCCGCCGGAGTACGCCCGCGAGCTGGCGCAGTTGCAGGCCAACGCGCCGGCGATGGGTTGGGCGTTCGTGCGGCGGCGCATGGCGACCGAGCTGGGGCCCGACTGGCAGGCGAAGTTCCGGAAGTTCGACAAGGAGGCGTCGTTCGCCGCCTCGCTGGGGCAGGTCCATCGCGCGGTGCTGCCGGACGGCAGGGAGGCCGCCTGCAAGCTGCAGTATCCCGACATGGCGTCGGCGCTCGAAGCCGACCTCAACCAGCTCAAGCTCGTGTTCGCGGTCGGGCAGCGTTTCGATCCGGCGATCCGGACCGACGAGATCCACGCCGAGATCACCAACCGGCTGCGCGAGGAGCTCGACTATCGCCGCGAGGCCCGGCACGTCGCGCTCTATCGGCACATGCTGCGCGAGGAGCCCGAGATTCACGTGCCGGATGTCGTCGCGGATTACTCGACCGACCGGCTGCTCACCATGTCGTGGCTCGACGGCGGCAAGCTGCTCGACTGGAAGACGCGGTCGCAGGAGGAGAAGGACGCGCTGGCGATCCGGATGTTCAAGGCGTGGTACGTGCCGTTCTACCGCTACGGCGTGATTCATGGCGATCCGCATCTCGGCAACTATTCGGTGCGCGAGTCCGGCGACGTGAACCTGATGGATTTCGGCTGCGTGCGCATCTTCCCGCCGCGCTTCGTGCGGGGCTCGATCGAGCTCTATCGCGCGCTGATGAGCGACGATCTGGAGCGCGCGGTCGCGGCCTACGAGGACTGGGGTTTCAGCGGCCTGTCGCGCGACGTGATCGCGGTGCTGAACCGGTGGGCGGCGTTCCTCTATGGACCATTGATGGACGACCGGCCGCGGCGCCTGACCGAAGGCATGGCCGAGGGCCATGGCCGCGACATGGCGCACAACGTCTTCGCCGATCTGCGCAAGATGGGCGGCGTGCGGCCGCCACGCGAGTTCGTGTTCATGGACCGCGCGGCGATCGGGCTGGGCTCGGTGTTCATCCATCTCAGGGCCTCGATCAATTGGCACCGGCTGTTCGAGGAATTGATCGACGATTTCGACGTCGAGGTGCTGGCCAAGCGGCAGGACCATGCGCTGAAGATCGCCGCGCTATGAACATTCTCGTGACCGGTTCGTCGGGTTGGCTCGGCCAGACCCTGGTGCCGCGTCTTTTGCGCGACGGCCACGTCGTCGTCGGGCTCGATCCGGAGCCGGGGCCGACCACCAACGCTGTTGGTTCGGTGGTCGATCGCGCCCTGGTGCGCCGGCTGATCCGGGAAAACGGCATCACCGTGATCGCGCATGCCGCGGCGCGCCACAAGCCTCACATCGAGACCCACGAAAATTCGGAGTTCGTGGCGGTCAACGTGCAAGGCACGCTGAACCTGCTCGAGGAGGCGGTGATCAACGGCGTCGATCGCTTCGTGTTCACCTCGACCACCTCGCTGATGATCTCGCAGCAGATCCGCGACGGGAAGTCGGGCGGAGCGAAGGAGGCCGTCTGGATCGACGAGACGCTCGCGCCGCTGGTGCCGCGCAACATCTACGGCGTCACCAAGTTCGCCGCCGAGGATCTCTGCCGACTGTTCCACCAGCAGCGCGGGCTGCCGGTCGTGGTGCTGCGCACCTCGCGCTTCTTCCCCGAGGAAGA
>CAWUOG010000713.1:0-1807 GCA_963923875.1 uncultured Alphaproteobacteria bacterium | reverse complement strand
GGGCCAGGTCGCGCCAACCTACTGGCTCAATCCGGCCAACGGCATCACCTACAACATCGTGATGCAGACGCCGCAGTATCGGCTCGATTCGCTGGCCTCGCTTAACAATCTGCCGATCATGGCACCGGCGGCGACCTCGCTGCAGGTATTGGGAGGCTTCGCCGATATCCGCCGCGACGTCGGCAATGCGGTGGTCTCGCAGTACGACCTGCAGAACATGGTGCAGGTCTATGCCGGCGTGCAGGGCCGCGATCTCGGCGCCGTCGCCGCCGACGTGCGCAAGGTGATCGCCGAGCTGGCGCCGCAGGCCTCGCCGCGCATCCGCGCCGTGAAGGTCCAGGGCCAGGTCAAGACCATGGAGAGCGCCTTCTCCGGCCTGCTGTTCGGCCTCCTGGGCGCGATTGTTCTGATCTACCTGCTGATCGTGGTGAACTTCCAGTCGTGGAGCGATCCCTTCGTCATCATCACCGCGCTGCCGGCGGCGCTGGCAGGCATCGTCTGGATCCTGTTCGCGACCGATACCACCCTGTCGGTGCCGGCCCTGACCGGAGCCATCATGTGCATGGGTGTCGCCACCGCCAATTCGGTGCTGGTGATCAGTTTTGCCCGCGAGCGGCTGGCCGAACTCGGGGACGCGACGGCCGCAGCCCTCGACGCGGGCTTCGTGCGCTTCCGGCCGGTGCTCATGACCGCGCTCGCCATGATCATCGGCATGACGCCGATGGCGCTTGGCCTGGGCGAGGGCGGCGAGCAGAACGCGCCGCTCGGCCGCGCCGTGATCGGCGGCCTGATCTTCGCCACGATCGCCACCCTGATCTTCGTGCCGGTCGTGTTCAGCGTCATCCACCGTAACCATGGCAAGCTTGCCAAGGCCGCGCCGGCCGGTGATTCTGGAGTCGCGCATGTCGCCTGAATCCGCTCCGCCATCGTCCCGCGTGTCGCGCCGCGGCCTTGCCCTGACCGGCCTGGCGGGTGCGCTGATCGTCGTACTGGTCGTGGTGAACGGCGTCTGGAGCCGTAACGCCAGCGAGGCGCGCCTCAAGGAAGAGACCGGCCAGCAGGCCATCCCGATCGTCGCGGTGGTGACGCCGACCCTGGGCGCCAACAGGTCATCGCTCGACCTGCCGGGTCGTCTCGAGGCCTACTCGCGGGCGCCGATCTATGCCCGCGTCAGTGGCTTCCTCAAGGCCTGGTACGTCGATATCGGTATGCCTGTGAAGGCCGGCCAACTGCTCGCCGAGATCGAGGCGCCCGACCTCGACCAGCAACTCCTGCAGGCCAAGGCAGCACTCGCCTCGGCACAGGCGGCGGAAACCCTGGCCACCGTCACGGCGCAGCGCTGGCAGCAGCTTGGCGGATCAAACGCAGTCGCCAAGCAGACGGTCGACGAGAAGACCGGCGACCTCACCGTCAAGCAGGCGCTCACAAGAGCGGCGCAAGCCAATGTCGATCGGCTGGTCGTGCTCTCGGATTTCAAGCGCGTGACCGCGCCCTTCGACGGTATCGTGACGACGCGAAACACCGATGTCGGCGCGCTGATCAACGCCGATTCGAGCGCGGGCCTCGCGCTGTTCGTGATCTCGGACATCCAGCGGCTGCGCGTGACGGTCAGCGTGCCGCAGAACTTCGTGCCGGCAGTGCGGCTGAACACCAAGGTGACCGTGACGGTGCCGGAGTATCCGGACCGGACCTACAGCGGCGTGGTCGAAGCCTCGTCGCGTTCCGTCGACGCCGCATCGGGCACGACCCGCATGCAGCTGGTCGTCGACAACAGCGCGGGCGATCTGATGCCGGGCGCCTTTGCCAA
>CAWUOG010000712.1:0-1813 GCA_963923875.1 uncultured Alphaproteobacteria bacterium | reverse complement strand
GCCGCCTATATCACTGCCGCTTTCAGGGTTTTGAGTGAACGACCATGGATACCGCTGATAAAGACCAAAAGGGCCAATCCCACGCCTTCCAGGCGGAGGTCGCCGAACTGCTCGAACTGATGGTGCACTCGGTCTATTCCGAGACCGACGTGTTCCTGCGCGAGCTGATTTCGAACGCGTCCGATGCGCTGGACAAGGTGCGCTACGAGGCCCTGTCGAAGCCGGAACTGCTGGCCGGCAATGAGAAGCTCGCCATTCGCCTCGTTCCCGATGCCGCGGCGAAGACCCTGACCGTGGCCGACAGCGGCATCGGCATGAGCCACCAGGAACTGATCGACAATCTCGGCACCATCGCGCGCTCTGGTACGAAGGCCTTCCTGAAGGGCCTGTCGGAGCAGCAGTCGGGCATCGGCCTGATCGGGCAGTTCGGCATCGGCTTCTATGCGGCCTTCATGGTCGCCGACCGCATCGAGGTGACCAGCCGCCGCGCCGGTTCGGCCGAGACCTGGGTGTGGCGCAGCCGCGGCGGCGCAGGCTTCGAGATCGCGCCGGCGGACGAGGCCGTGGCGGCCCGGATCGGCCGCGGCACCGAGATCGTGCTGCACCTGAAGGACGACGCGGCGAAGTATCTCGACGCCTTCGAGATCGAGCGCATCGTGCGCACCTATTCCGACCACATCCTCTTCCCGATCGAGCTGGTCGACGACAAGGGCGAGGCGCGGCAGATCAACAGCGCCAGCGCGCTGTGGCAGCGCGCGAAGTCGGAGGTCAAGCCCGAGGACTACACGCAGGCCTATCGCTCGATCGCGACCGCTTTCGACGAGCCTGCGCTGACGCTGCACTACAAGGTCGAGGGCCGGCAATCCTATGCCGTGCTGCTGTTCGTGCCGTCGGCGCGGCCGTTCGATCTGGCCGATCCGTCGCGCAAGGGACGCGTGAAACTCTACGTCCGGCGGGTGTTCATCACCGACGATGCCGACCTGCTGCCGGCGTGGCTGCGCTTCGTGCGCGGCGTGGTCGACAGCGAGGACCTGCCGCTCAACGTCTCGCGCGAGATGCTGCAGAACAATCCGCAGGTCGCCCAGATGCGCCAGGCGCTGACCACCCGGGTGCTCGGCGAGCTGGAGAGCACGGCCGAGAAGGACGCCGACGCCTTCCGGAAGGTCTGGGACGTCTTCGGCACCGTCATCAAGGAAGGCCTCTACGAGGACCGCGAGCGGCGCGCCCAGCTCCTGTCGCTGTGCCGCTTCACGACCACGGCGGGCGAACACCGCACGCTCAAGCAGTACGTTGCCGACCTCAGGCCCAACCAGACCGAGATCTACTACCTGGTGGGCGAGAGCATCGACCGGCTCAAGGCGCATCCGGCGCTGGAGGCGGCCCGCGCGCGCGGCCTCGAGGTGCTGCTGTTGTCCGATCCGATCGACGCCTTCTGGACGATGCTGCCGACCGATCACGAGGGCAAGGGCTTCAAGTCGTTGAGCCAGGGCGACGTCGATTTCGGCCTGGTGCCGCTGCTCGACGGCGAGAAGGACAAGGCGGCCGAAACCGACTCCGGCTCCGGCGAGGCATTGACCAAGGCGGTCAAGGAGGCACTGGGCGATCTCGTGTCGGACGTGCGCACCTCGCGCCGCCTGACCGACAGCGCGGCCTGCCTGGTCGCCAGCGCCCAGGCCGTGGACCGCCATCTCGACCGCCTGCTCGCGCGCCAGAACAAGCAGCAGGGGCCGAAGCCGGTGCTGGAGCTCAATCCCGGGCACGCGCTGGTCAAGGCGCTCGGCCGCGCGGTCGAGGACAAGCGCGAGGGCGATGT
>CAWUOG010000711.1:0-1814 GCA_963923875.1 uncultured Alphaproteobacteria bacterium | reverse complement strand
TCACTGGTTTCATGATCATAGCCCAACAGATGCAGCGTGCCGTGCACCACGAGATGGCTGACATGCGCCGCCGGCGTCTTGTTCTGTTGACGCGCCTCGCGCCACACAGTCTGGCGCGCCAGGACGATGTCTCCCAGGAAGGGCCTCTCGCCAGAGGGATAGGACAGCACGTTGGTTGGCTTGTCTTTGCGCCGGTCGCGAGCATTGAGCTTCCGCACGGCGGCGTCGTTGCCCAGAGCGACGGCCAGCGACGCTGCCTTCCGACCGAGGGCGGCGCGCACCGCTCGGCGGACCAGGCGCTCAACACCCGGCAGCGCCTTGCGCCACGCCGGGTCGAGCACGACCACGGCGCAGCTAGCGGCGGTCTTCCTTGGCTTTCTTGTCGCGCGCGTCATAGGCCTCGACGATTCGCGTCACCAGGTCATGGCGCACCACGTCCTGGGAGGTCAGCCGCACGAAGCGGATGCCGTTCACGTCCTTTAGTGTGTCGACGGCATCGGCAAGACCGGACTTCTGCCCCCCGGGCAGGTCGATCTGGCTGGGATCGCCGGTCACGACCATGCGCGATCCCTCGCCCAGCCGGGTCAGGAACATGCGCATTTGCATCGCCGTGGTGTTCTGCGCCTCATCGAGGATCACGTAGCAGTGTGCGAGCGTGCGGCCGCGCATGAAGGCAAGCGGCGCGATTTCGATCTCGCCCGATTCCATGCGGTTGGCGATCTGCTCGGCGGGAATCATGTCGTGCAAGGCGTCATAGAGCGGACGCAAATAGGGATCGATCTTCTCCTTCATGTCGCCGGGCAGAAAACCCAGCTTCTCGCCAGCCTCGACCGCAGGGCGCGACAGGACGATGCGCTCGACCTTGCCGGCGAGAAGCAGCGACACACCCATGGCGACCGCGAGATAGGTCTTGCCGCTTCCGGCCGGGCCCAGCGCGAACACCATGTCGCGCTCGCGCAGCGCCTGCAGGTAGCCGCGCTGGCCGGGCGAGCGAGCCTGCACGGTGCGACGACGCGTGCGAATGCCCTCGCCGTCGCCGCCCTCGGCGCCGCTCTTGGCGAAGCGCACGGCAGCATCGACGTCGGCTGCCTCGATCGACAGGCCACGCTTCAGCCGCTCGTAGAGCCCGGACAGCGCCTTGTGCGCGAGTGCCGCATCGTCGGCGCTACCGGTGATCGCCAGCTGATTGCCGCGTGCACTCAGCTGAACGTTGGCGAGCTGCTCGATGCGCACCAGATTGCGGTCGTGATTGCCGTATAGCTGCGCGACCAGCGCGTTGTCGTCGAACGTCATGCGGCGCACGTCGCTGGCGCGGCCGCCCGTCGTCATGTCGCTCACGCCGCTACCTCGTAGCCGCCGGTCACGATTCGCCCCGCCAGACTGTTGGCATGGCCCTCGGTGAGATGCGTTTTGACGATATGGCCGATCAGCCGCTGCGGGCCCTCGGCATAGACCGACTGCAGCCATGGCGTCTTGCCGACGATCTGGCCGGGCCTGCGGCCCGGCTCGGCGAACAGCACTGGCACCGTCAGACCGACTTTCGAGGCGTTGAAGGCACGGGCCTGTTCGCCCAGCAGCGACTGCAGCGCCGACAGGCGCGCGATCTTGACGCTCTCGGGCAACTGGTCCGGCATCGACGAACCCGGCGTACCGGGACGGCGGCTGTACTTGAAGGAGAACGCCGAGGCGAAACCCACGTCGGCGATCAGTCGCATGGTATCGTCGAAATCTGCATCGCTCTCGCCGGGAAAGCCCACGATGAAGTCGCTCGACAGGGCGAGGTCGGGCCGCGCCGCGCGAAGGCGATCGACGAT
>CAWUOG010000710.1:0-1816 GCA_963923875.1 uncultured Alphaproteobacteria bacterium | reverse complement strand
AACCCGAGGGCAAGGCCATCTTCATGAAGATGGTCGAGAAGGCCGACGTGGTGGTTGAGAATTACCGCGCCGACGTGAAGTTCCGCCTCGGCATCGACTACGAAAGCCTGAAGAAGGTGAACCCGAAGATCATTCTCGGGTCGATCTCGGGCTTCGGCCAGGATGGACCCTATGCCGAGCGCGCAGGATTCGATCAGATCGCCCAGGGCATGGGCGGGCTGATGTGGATCACCGGCATGCCGGGCGGCGGCCCGGTGCGTGCTGGCATCGCCGTCGCCGACGTGGGCGCCGGCCTGCACTGCGCCATCGGCATCCTGATCGCCCTGCTCGAACGCGAGAAGTCGGGCGAGGGGCAGTGGGTCTCGAGCTCGCTGCTGCAGGCCATGATCTCGATGTGCGACTTCCAGGCAGCGCGCTGGACGCTCGCCAAGGACGTTCCAGGCCAGGCCGGCAACAACCACCCGACCTCGATTCCGACCGGCGTGTTCAAGACCAAGGACGGCTACATCAACATCGCGGCGTCGGGAGATCATATCTACAAGCGCTTCTGCGAAAGCGTGAAGGCGCCGGAGCTCTTGACCGATCCGAAGTTCTCGTCGGGCAAGCTGCGGGCGCAGAACCGCGATGCGCTGAATGCCGAGATCGACAAGCGCCTGGCGACGTTCTCCAGCGCCGAGCTGGTCGAAAAGCTCAACAAGGCCGGCGTGCCCGCCGGGCCGATCTACAAGATGGACGAGATGTTCGCCGATCCGCAGGTCCAGCACCTGAAAATGGCCTATCCGGTGAAGCACCCCAAGCTCGGCGAGCAGAAGGTGATCGGCCAGGCGATCAACATGAGCCGCACCAGGGTCGAGAACTGGACGGCGACGCCGGAGCAGGGCGAGCACACCGACTCGATCCTCAAGGAGTTCGGCTACGACGCGGGCGCCATCGACGGCTTCCGCAAGAAGGGAATCGTCTGATGAACTTCAGCCCCACGCCCAACATGATTGCGGAGAAGGACGGTCCGATCGGCCGCCTCACGTTCAACAAGCCGCACAAGCACAACGCCACTTCCACGGACATGTGGGAGGCGATCCCGGTGATCCTCGACGAGTTCGAGAAGGACCCGGCAATCCGCGTCATCGTCGTCACCGGGGCCGGCGACAAGGCGTTCGTGTCGGGCGCCGACATCTCGGAATTCGAGAAGGCGCGCAACACGCCAGAGCAGGTCGCCTACTACGACAAGATCGGCGAACTCGCGAACAAGCGCCTCAACAGGTGCTCCAAGCCGACGATCGCCCGCATCCGCGGCTACTGCATCGGCGGCGGGCTGGCGGTATCGCTGCTCTGCGACATCCGCATTGCGTCGGAGAACAGCAAGTTCGGGGTGCCGGCGGCGCGCCTCGGCCTGGGATACCGCGCCAGCGGCCTCAAGATCCTGACGGATCTGGTCGGGCCGTCCCATGCCAAGGAGATCTTCTTCACGGCGCGGCACTTCTCCGCGCAGGAGGCATTCGGCATGGGGTTGATCACCCGGATGGTGCCGGATGCGGAACTCGACTCCTACGTCGACAACTACTGCAAGCTGATCGGCGAGAATGCGCCGCTCACCATGCATGCCGCCAAGCGCACGGTCGAGGAGCTGACACGGCTCGATGGCGAGCCGGACTTCGAGCGGCTGAGCGGGCTGGTGAAGCAGTGCTTCGATTCGGAGGACTACATCGAGGGCCGTCGCGCCTTCATGGAAAAGCGCAAGCCGGTATTCAAGGGACGCTGAGGGTCCGGTAGGCTCGGCGCCGGGAGACGAGGGAGAGGCAGATGGCCGTACTCAGCA
>CAWUOG010000709.1:0-1820 GCA_963923875.1 uncultured Alphaproteobacteria bacterium | reverse complement strand
TTCCTCTACGTCTCGTGGGCTCGGAGATGTGTATAAGAGACAGGTACGGCGTCGTCGGACCGAAGGGCATGAGCGCCGACCTGCTCGGCAAGCTCTCCGACGAAATCATCAAGTCGGTCGCAACGCCCACGGTGCGCACCGTGGTGTCGCAACAAGGCGGCGAGCCGGTCGGCAGCACGCCGGCGGAGTTCGCCGACTTCATCCTGGCCGAACGCAAGCGCTACGAGACGATCGTGCGCGAGGCCGGCATGACGGTGGAATAGGCGCTTTCGCGCCGGGGCCGCGCCCCTAGCCGCGCAGAAAGACCACGCAGAGCCCCGCCCACACGCCGATCGTGACGGCGAGCGGAATGTCGGTCAGCACGACGTCGGTCGGCGATTCGCCGCCCTCGAGCTTTTCGACGACGTACCAGTAGCGGAACATGCCGAAGATCACGAGCGGGATGGTCCAGACCAGGCCGGGCGAGGCCGACATCACGAACAGGCTGTAGAAGATCAGCGCTCCGACCGCCGACATCTCGGCGTAGCGGTCGATCAGCGCCGGCGTGTAGTTCTCCAGGACCTTGCGGCTTTCGCTGCCGACATGGGCGAATTCCTGGCGGCGCTTCACCGCGGCAAGGTAGAGCGCGAGGCAGAGCGTGGTGATCGCCATCCAGCTCGACAGCGGCACCTGCAGCACCGCGGCGCCGCCATAGACGCGCAGCACGAAGCCGACCGCGATCGAAAAAATGTCGAGCACCGGCTGGTGCTTCATCCAGAACGTGTAGGCGAGGTTGAGGGCCACGTAGGCAAACAGCGCGATCGCCAGCGGCTTCGACCACAGCCAGGTCGAGATCAGCAGGGCATACAGCATGACCAGCAGCACCAGCGCCGGTCCCATCGTCACCCGGCCGGAGGCGAGCGGACGGCTGTAGCGCTTGGTCGGATGGGCACGGTCGGCCTCGCGGTCGTGCAGGTCGTTGACGATGTAGCTGGCCGACGAAGCGGCACAGAACAGCGCGACTGCAATCAGGGCCTCGGTGACGGCCGTGGGATCGTTGAAGGCGCGTGCAAAAATCAGCGGTGCCAGGACGAAGGCGTTCTTCACCCACTGTTTGGGCCGCATCAGGCGGATCAATCCGCCAATCTGGCCGCCAATCTGGCCGCCACCCGGGCTCGCGTTCGATGGTGTCATGGGCGCCGCGGACTTATACTGTCATCCGTACGGGATGGCTACGGACTGTGATCATTGAGCCAAGCGGCGACGCGAAATTCTTGTCGGTCGTCACTGCAAATTCAGGCAGATGAGAGAAGTCTCCTCCTGGGGGCGCCTCAGTCATGCGCCGCACGATGTCGTCGAGCTCGCCGACCGGACCGCGATCGCCCATGCCCTGGCGGCCGGCGGACCGGGTATCGCCCACGGCCTGGGACGAAGCTACGGCGACGAGGCCCTCAACCCCAACGGCCGGCTGTTCAGCACGCGCGGCCTCGACAAATTCATCGCCTTCGACCAGCAGACCGGCCGGCTGACCTGCGAGGCCGGCGTTGTGCTACGCGACATTCAACGTCTGGTCCTGCCGCGCGGGTTCAGCCTGCCGGTGGTGCCGGGGACCCAGTTTGTCACCGTGGGCGGCGCGATCGCTAACGACGTGCACGGCAAGAACCATCACCATACAGGCACCTTCGGCGATCATGTCGTGCGGCTGGAGCTGGTACGCTCGACCGGCGACTCCATCGTGTGCGGCCGCGACCTCAATCCCGACTGGTTCGCCGCGACCGTGGGCGGCCTCGGCCTGACCGGCCTGATCGTGCAGGCGGAGCTGCAGCTCAAGCGCTCGCCCG
>CAWUOG010000708.1:0-1825 GCA_963923875.1 uncultured Alphaproteobacteria bacterium | reverse complement strand
CCGTTGCGAAGCGTGACTTCCTTGCCGGTGGCGGCATCGACGCCCAGCACCTTCGGCTCGTTTAGATTGGCGCCACTCTGCGCGTCCTTCTCTGGGTCGACGATGCCGAGCTTGCGCGTGAATTTGCAGGTCGGGTAGTTCGAGCAGCCGATGAAGGCGCCGAACTTGCCGAGTTTCAGTCCGAGACGGCCATCGGCGCAGGACGGGCAGGTGCGCGGGCTCTTGCCACCATTGTCGTTGGCCGGGAAGAAGTGCGGGCCCAATTCCTCGTCGAGCTTGTCGAGCACTTCGCGGACACGCAGTTCCTTGGTTCCACCGACCGCTTCCGAGAAATTCTTCCAGAATTCACGCAACACCTGACGCCAATTGATCTTGCCGCCGGAGATGTCGTCCAACTCTTCCTCGAGATGGGCGGTGAAGTCGTATTCGACGTAGCGGGGGAAATAGGTCTGCAGGAAAGCCGTGACGATGCGGCCGCGGTCTTCGGGGATGAACCGCTTTCGGTCGAGCTTCACGTAAGAACGGCGCTGCAGGACTTCGATGATACTGGCGTAAGTCGAGGGCCGTCCGATGCCGAGCTCTTCCAGCTTCTTAACAAGGCTGGCTTCGGAATAGCGCGGCGGCGGCTCGGTGAAGTGGCGTTCCGGCAGCACCTCGCGGCGTTCCAGGCCCTCGTTCTCCGAGACGTCAGGGAGGATCGCCGCGTTCTCGTCGTCCTCGGCCTGTTCGTCCTTGCCCTCGTCGTAGAGGGTGAGGAAGCCGTTGAATTTCACGACCGAGCCGGTTGCCCGGAGCTGCACGTTCTTATCGGCGCTGGCGATGTCGACTGTGACCTGGTCGAGCACCGCAGATTCCATCTGGCTTGCGACGGTGCGCTTCCAGATCAGCTCGTAGAGGCCGAACTGGTCCTTGTCGAGATACTGAGCCACGTCCTGAGGCGAGCGGAAGAGGTCGGTTGGCCGGATCGCCTCGTGCGCTTCCTGGGCATTCTTCGCCTTGGACGTATAAACGCGCGGGGCCGTCGGCACGTAATTGGCGCCGTACCTGCTCTCGATCAGGCGACGGGTCTGGCCGATTGCTTCGGGCGCCAGCGTGACGCCGTCGGTACGCATGTAGGTGATCAGACCGACCGTCTCGCCGCCGATATCCACGCCCTCGTAGAGTCTCTGAGCGATGCGCATCGCGGTGGCAGCGCCGAGACCCAGCTTGCGCGAAGCTTCCTGTTGCAGGGTCGAGGTGATGAAGGGCGGCGGCGGGTTGCGCCGGACCTGTCGGCGGTCGATCGAGGCCACCGAGAAGGCGCGACGTTCGATCTCGCGCTTGGCCGACTGGGCGCGCTCTTCATTTTCGATGTCGAATTTCTCGAGTTTGCGACCATCGAGGTGGGTAAGGCGGGCCTTCAGTGACTGTTTTTTCGCGGTGCCGAACACGGCGTCGACCGTCCAGTATTCGCGGCTCTTGAAGACCTCGATCTCGGCTTCCCGCTCGCAGATCAGGCGCAGCGCCACGGACTGCACACGGCCGGCCGACCGACTGCCCGGCAGCTTGCGCCACAGGACCGGCGAGAGGGTGAAGCCCACGAGATAGTCGAGTGCACGCCGGGCGAGGTAGGCGTCGATCAGCGGCTGGTCGAGTTCGCGCGGATGAGCGACCGCATCGAGCACGGACTGCTTGGTAATTGCGTTGAAGGTGACTCGTTTAACGTCGACCCCCTGCAGCGCCTTTTTGCGGGCCAGAACATCGAGCACGTGCCAAGAGATCGCCTCGCCTTCGCGGTCGGGGTCGGTGGCGAGATAGAGCTTGCCGCCCTTGGTGATGGCCTTGG
>CAWUOG010000707.1:0-1827 GCA_963923875.1 uncultured Alphaproteobacteria bacterium | reverse complement strand
CCTTGATCGAAGGCACCACGGTGAACACCAAGCACGGGCCGGTGAAGACCGACCATGTCCTTTTCATCTGCTCCGGCGCGTTCCACCTCGCCAAGCCGTCCGACATGCTGCCCGAGCTGCAGGGCCGCCTGCCGATCCGGGTCAGTCTGGCATCGCTCAGCCAGGAGGATTTCAGGCGCATCCTGACCGAGCCTGAGGCGAGCCTCGTCAAGCAGTACAAGGCATTGCTGGCGACCGAGAAGGTGGAGATCGATTTCACGCCGGAGGCGATCGACGAATTGGCGCGACTGTCGGCCGAGATCAACGAGACCGTCGAGAATATCGGCGCGCGCCGCCTGCATACGGTGATGGAGAAGCTACTGGAGGAAATCAGCTTCACCGCCTCCGACAAGCCGGGCCAGAAGATCTCGATCGACGCCGCTTACGTGCGCGAGCGCGTGGGAACCCTTGCCAAGAGCGGCGATCTCTCGAAGTTCGTGCTCTAGAAGCAGTAGGCTTCGATCAGGCCGAACAGGTAGGCCGGGCCGTTCAGCCCCCATAGGACGAACGACACGGCTGTGGCCGCCACGACCAGAGCGACGGCGCCCCATAACAAAGCGGAGCGCCAGCCGCGGATCATGGCTTGGTCACGATCTGGCGCTCAGGCCGCGGCCAGCGCCGGCCGCGCTACCGGCTTCTCGACGATCGGCCAGTGCAACGCCGCCGAGGCGAGGCCGAGGGCGATCGAGATCCACCACATCAGGTCGTAATTGCCCTGCAGGTCGAACACGCGGCCGCCGCCCCAGCCGCCGAAAAAGCTTCCGGTCTGGTGGCTGAAGAAGACGATGCCGTTCAGCATGGTGAGATGCACTGGTCCGAAGATGTAGCCGACCAGTGCCGTGGTGAGCGGCACGGTGCCGAGCCAGAGGAAGCCCAGCGCGCCAGCGAAGATCAAGACTGATGCCGCTGACAGGGGTGACACCACAAAGCCAAGGAATACAAGCGAGCGAAGCAGATAGAGCAGCGACAGCAGGTTCTTGCGCTGGTACTTCGCGCCCATCGAGCTCCACAGCACGGCGCCTACGATGTTGAACAGGCCGACCATGCCGATCGCCCAGCCGCCCAGCTCGGCCGGCGTCAGTTTGATACCGAACAGGCTGAGACTGATCCCCTTGTCGGAAATGTAGGCCGGCAGGTGGCCGCCCACGAACGCAACGTGGAAGCCGCAGACGAAGTAGCCGATGACCAGCAGGATATAACTGCGCTGCGCAAAGGCTTCGGAGAGCGCCTCACGAGTCGTCTGTCCGCCCGCCTTGGACCTGCGCGCGGCGGCGATCGCCTGGCTGTCGTTCAGACCCGCCGCCAGGAAGATCATCAGGACGGCGATGGCCGTCAGCGCCCACATGGTCGGTCGCCAGTCGCCCAAGATGTTCTGAAGGATCGAGGCGAGCGGCACGATGAAGAATTGGCCGAATGAGCCGCCGGCCGAACAGATGCCTACTGCCAGCGCCTGCTTGGCCGGCGGCGCGGTGCGCAGGACGACGCCCAGCACCGGGCCGAAGCTAGCGGCGGACAGGCCGACGCCGACCAGAATATTGCCGAGAACGAGCAAAAACCCATCGTGCATCAGGGCCGTAACCACCATGCCGGCAACGTAGACTATGCTGCCGCCGGCAATCGTGATGGCCGAACCGAAACGGTCGCACAGCCGCCCGGCAAAGGGCGCCACTGCGCCCATCAGCAGCATCGAAATGGCCGTGCCGAAGGAAAACAGCTCACGGCCGACATGAAGCTCGGCCGAAACCGGCTTCAGGAAGATGCCGAAGCTCTGGCGGACGCCCAGACCGA
>CAWUOG010000706.1:0-1832 GCA_963923875.1 uncultured Alphaproteobacteria bacterium | reverse complement strand
GAATGGACTGGCGTTCATCTCGCAATCGGGTGCCCTGGCGGAGGAGTTCATCGACAAGGCCAATGCGCGCAGCCTACCGCTCACCTCGGTGGTCTCGGTCGGCAACGCCGTCCATCTCGGCGTGGAGGACTACCTCGCCTGGCTGGGCGAGCGACCCGAGATCGCGGCCGCCCTGCTCTATATCGAGTCGATCGAGGACCACGAGCGCTTCCGCGCCATCGCCCGCAAGGTCGCCGCGGCCAAGCCGGTGATCGCGCTGTTCGGCGGCCGCACCTCGATCGGCGGCATCGCGGCGGCAGCCCACACCGGCGCGGTCCCCAACGACGATGCCGCGATAGAAGCGTTCTGCGCCTCGTGCGGCATCGTGCGGGCGACCAGCCTGCGACGGCTGCTGCTGGCAGCCAAGGCATTCGGCCGGTTTCCTCGGGGCTTGGGGCCGCGCGCGCTTATCCTGTCGAACTCCGGCGGTCCGGGGGTGCTGTGCGCCGACCGCGCCGCGATCGAGGGCCTCGAACTCGGCGCCCTGCCGCAGGCAATGGCCGACGTGCTGCGCCAGCAGTTGCCGCCCGAGGCCTCGGTCGCCAATCCGATCGACCTGCTGGCCGATGCCCGCGAGGACCGATTCGGCCTCGCCTTTGAAGCGGCAATGACCCACGCTGCGCAGGCCTACGACGTGTTGTTGATGATCCACGTCGTGCCCTTCATGGTGGATGCCGCCCCGGTCGTCGCGAAGCTGGCAGAACTTGCAACCAGGGCGAAGCTTCCGGTAATGCACAGCATGATGGGAACCCTGCCCGGAAGGGCCGACTGGTTCGCCACCATGGAGCGAGCCGGCGTGCCGATGTTCAACGACGTCGAGGAGATGGCCGAGGCCGCTGGACTGCTCGCGCGCTATCCGCAATTGCGCAGTGCAGCAAAGAAAGGCCTTTTGCCCACGACTTTTTTCCGCGACCGCACGTCAGAATAGCGACTTTCTTATTTGATTTCAGAGTGATAAGTCGTTCACACGCACTGTGGCATTTTTGCAACTTTTTGATGGACACGAGGAATTTCGTGGGCAGTATCGGCCAAGGTCGAATCCTGCGGGGGGCGCCGGTTGGGGAACCGGTTATTTCGCTGTCGGCCTGAAGCGTCGGTATTCGTGTTCAATGGAGACGGGAGAGGCTGATGGCTTGGACGATGACGCGCGAGGGGCGCGCGGGCCGGTGGCGAAGCGTTGGCATCTTTGCCGTCGCCGCCGTTTCTTTCTCCAGCTTCCTGACCGCCGCCGCCGAGGCGCAGGTTAAGCCGCCCGCCAAGCCCAATTTCCGCGCTGCCAAAGCCGCCCCCAAAGCCGATCCCCAGGATACCCACGCCGACGAGCTCAACGCCAAGTGGCTGAACGAGCACGCCAAGGGCGAGACCAAAGAGAACAAGGCCGCCAACAAGGACGTGCCGGTCGACGATGAGCGCTTCTCGAGCGTGCCGTCGGTCGCCGCACCGGTCGGCAACGGCGCCCGCGCGCTGGTCAGCGGTACGGTGAAGGTTGTAAAGGCCAGCACTACCGACGCCGCCTTCAAGCAGGTTCCCGGCGGCGCCAGCCTGCCCGCCCTCAAGGAAGTGGCCGCCGCCTTCTCCGGCTTCTCCCCGACGACCGGTGCCAAGGTCGAACTGATTCAGGGCCGCACTGCCGACGGCCAGGTCCGTCCGCTCTTTGTTTCCCTCGGTGATGCCAAGAGCAGGCAATCCTATTGGTGGTTCGCTCCGCCAGACCAGCCGGAAGGGTGGTTCGACGAGCAGGGCAAACGGCTGGGCGGCACCGCGCTAGCCGAGCCCAAGCCCGGGTCGCGCAT
>CAWUOG010000705.1:0-1833 GCA_963923875.1 uncultured Alphaproteobacteria bacterium | reverse complement strand
ACTTCTCGATGGCGATCGAGCTGCACATCATGAAGGTGTCGACCGAGAAGTACCGCTCGACCGACATCTCCGGCGACTATGCCGCCATGGCGCGCGCTTTTGGCGGCTATGGCGAGCGTGTGACAAAGCCCGAGGACATCGTTCCCGCGATCAAGCGCGGCATCGAGCAGACCAAGAAGGGTGTGCCGGTGCTGCTCGAGTTCATCACGTCCAAGGAAGTGACGATCAGCGTTCCCAAGTAGGGAATTCGAAGCGGACAACAGACCGGGGAGGGAGTTGCCGAGAGCACTCCCTTCCCCACCGAAGGAGGTGATCCTTGACGACGATCCTCACTCCGACCGCCGAGCACGAGGTGGCGGCGCATGACGGGCTCTGGATGAGCCCGGCGGACGCCGAGAAGGCGACCGGCTGGACGTTGAAGCCCGAAGGCATGTGCCGCGCCGATGCCTGTGTGCCGTTGCCGGCCTCCGCGCTGAGGCCGAACGAAATCGACGTGGCGGCCTTCTGGAGGAAGCTCGGCGGTCCGGCGATCTCGAGCGACGACAAGGGCGTCTGGGCGCTGGGCGCGCCGGCCGAGGAGCGCAACGCGGCGCTGGAAGGTCTCGAAGCGCCGGATTTCACCCTTCCCGATCTCGACGGCCGGCCGCGCAAGTTGTCGGAACTGCGCGGCAAGAAGGTGTTTCTCGCGACCTGGGCCAGTTGGTGAGGCTGCCGGTTCGACTTGCCCGTGTGGCAGCAACTCTACGCCGAACTCAAGGACAAGAACTTCATGGTGGTCGCCGTCGCGGAGGAAAGCCGTGGCGCCGAGCATGCGCGCCAGTGGGTCGAGGCCGCCAAGTCCGAGTACTGGCAGCTGATCGACACCGAGCATCGCCTCGAGGATCTCTACAATCTCGTGAACGTGCCGCAGGCGATCTGGGTCGACGAGCAGGGCCGCATCGCGCGGCCGCCGGAGAATGCCGGCTCGACCGACCACTTCCGACGCATGGACCTCAAGACCCGTACGATGTCGCCCGAGGACCAGGCGGCGCGCCTGGCCGCGCGCGAGGCCTACCTGCAGGCGGTGCGAGATTGGGTCCGCACGGGCAAGCACGCCCTGCCAGCCGACCAGGCGCGCGCCGGTCTGCCCCGGGTCACGCCGCAGATCGCCGAAGCACGGGCGCGATTCCGTCTCGGCGTCTGGCTGCGCGCCCATGGCCGCGCCGCCGAGGGCGACCGGCAGATGGAGGCTGCGGCCGTTCTTCATCCGGACTCGTGGAGCCTGTGGCGGCAGGCGGCCGATCTCGACGAGGTCGGCAAGGCGAGCGGCCCCGACTTCTGGAAGCGCGTGCAAGCCCTGGGCGACAAGCCGTATTATCCGCCCCCCAAGCTCTAGGGGGATATCATGCGCCTGTCGTGGCGTGACCTCGGGACGCCGCGAGCCGACAAGGCGCACGGCAAGGCCATCGAGATTTCTGGCTGGCCGACGACGCCGCTGTCGCTGAGGCGCAGCGACTATTTCATGCTGATGGCCGAGCCCAACTGCTGTGCGGGCTGCGTGCCGAACAATCCGCTGGCTGTGATCGAGGTCTTTGCCACCGAGGACGTCGATCTCGGCGCCGGTCCGCTGTGGCTCACCGGCACGCTGCACGTCGAGACCGCCGATCGCGACCAGTGGCGCTATCAATTGCGCGCGGCCAAGCCGGCCAGCGGCGCCACGCGCCGCAGTCTGCTGGTTGCCGGGTCACTGGTCTGCCTGCCGGTGCCCGCGCTGGCGCAGAGCGACGGCGCGGCGGTCGACCTGCACAGCCATGGCGGCAATATCATTCGCGCGAGCTACGGCCGCGAAGGATT
>CAWUOG010000704.1:0-1833 GCA_963923875.1 uncultured Alphaproteobacteria bacterium | reverse complement strand
TGTCGCTTCGTTACAACCCGCGCGGTTCGCAGGTCGCCTTCCCTATGTCGGGGAGCGGTGTCCGCCGGGCCTGATGAACGGAACATCAATCATGACCTCAGCAAAGACCGCCGGCGCCGATAACGCCGCGCCGCGTTGGGCCACGGCCGCGCTGGTGCTGGGGGACGGTTCTGTCTTCTGGGGCAAGGGCGTCGGAGCGCCGAAGGCTGCCGTTGGCGAGGTCTGCTTCAACACCTCGATGACCGGCTACCAAGAAATCATCACCGACCCGAGCTATGCCGGCCAGATCATCACGTTCACCTTTCCCCATGTCGGGAATGTCGGCACCAACGTTGAGGACATCGAGAGCGTGAACCCGGTGGCGCGCGGCGTCGTGCTGCGCGGCGACATCACCGAGCCGGCCAACTGGCGTGCTTCTCGGCCGCTCGACGATTGGCTGCGCAATCGAAACCTGCCGGGAATCTGCGGCATCGACACCCGCGCGGTGACGCGGCGCGTACGTGACGGTGGTGCGCCCAACGGCGTGGTCGCCCATCATCCCGACGGCAAATTCGATATCCCCGAACTGGTTAAAATGGCCAACGACTGGCCGGGCCTCGAAGGCATGGATCTCGCCATCGAGGTCACCACCAAGCAGAGCTACGGATGGGACGAGACCACCTGGACGCTGGGCAAAGGCTACGGTCGGCTCGACAAGCCGCGCTATCACGTCGTGGCCGTCGACTACGGTGCCAAGCGCAACATCCTGCGCTGCCTCGCCAATACCGGCTGCAAAGTCACGGTCGTGCCGGCCAATGCCACGGCCGACGATATCATGCGCCACAAGCCCGATGGCGTGTTCCTGTCGAACGGCCCGGGCGATCCGGCGGCGACCGCGCACTATAGCGTGCCCGCGGTGCAAGCCGTGCTCGACAGGAAGGTGCCGCTGTTCGGCATCTGTCTGGGCCACCAGATCCTGGCGCTGACGCTCGGCGGCAAGACGAAGAAGATGGACCGGGGTCACCGCGGCGCCAACCAGCCAGTCAAGGACCTGACCACAGGCAAGGTCGAGATCACTTCGCAGAACCACGGTTTCTGCGTGATGCCCGAGAGCCTTCCCAAGAACGTCGAGGTCACGCACGTCTCGCTGTTCGACGGATCGAACGAGGGCATCCGCTGCACCGACAGGCCGGCCTTCTCGGTGCAGTATCACCCAGAGGCGTCTCCCGGTCCGACCGACAGCCACTATCTCTTCGATCGCTTCGTCGAGATGATCGACAAGAGCAAGAAGGGCAAATAGCCGCCGATCATGCCCAAGCGCACAGACATCAAATCCATCCTCGTGATCGGCGCGGGGCCGATCGTCATCGGCCAGGCCTGCGAGTTCGACTATTCGGGCGTGCAGGCCTGCAAGGCCCTGAAGGACGAGGGGTATCGCGTCATCCTGATCAACTCGAACCCGGCCACGATCATGACCGATCCGGGCCTGGTCGATGCAACCTACGTCGAGCCAATCACGCCCGACATGGTTGCCAAGATCATCGAGAAGGAAAAGCCCGACGCCATCCTGCCGACGATGGGCGGGCAAACCGCGCTCAATACGGCGATGGCGCTGCATCGCGACGGACGCCTCGCCAAGCTCGGCGTGGAGTTGATCGGCGCCAACGCCGAGGCGATCGACAAGGCCGAGGACCGACTCCTGTTCCGCGACGCCATGACCAAGATCGGGCTGGAATCGCCCAAGAGCGAGGTCGTTCACAATCGCGAGGAAGCGGCCAAGGCGCTCGACTTGGTCGGGCTGCCCGCGATCATCCGGCCGTCCTTTACGCTCGGAGGTACCGGCGGCGGCATCGC
>CAWUOG010000703.1:0-1834 GCA_963923875.1 uncultured Alphaproteobacteria bacterium | reverse complement strand
GCCTCACCTTGCCCCATAGCCAAATCAACTCCCGCAGCCAGCTGTCATCCAAGCAAAACGGCCGGAGCCATCGGATCCAGAAGGCAGCATTCGGTTGCATCGCGAAAATTTCCGCAGCAGACGCGCTCAATATCATTCCCTACACTGCAAATAGGAGGAAACGTGCCGCTCTGGATACCGATCACCATCGCCGCTGCGCTGTTTCAGAACATCCGCACGACGATGCAGCAGAAGATTCGTGGCGTGTTGAGCGTCGATGGCGCCAATTTCGTCCGCTATCTCTACGGTGCACCGTTGGCGCTGAGCGCGCTCGCCTTCCTGGTATGGGGCACCGGGCGGACCGTCCCCACTCTGACGATCGGATTCCTGAGTTGGATCACGGTTGCCGGCATCGCACAGATTGTCGCCACGTCCCTCATGATTCATTCCTTCTCGCTGCGCAACTACGCCGTCGGCACGGTCTACTCCAAAACCGAAACCGTGTTCGTGGCCCTGTTCGCGACCTTCGTCGGTCACGAGCCGCTCCACGCGCTGGCCTGGGCGGGCATCCTGGTCTGCCTGGGCGGCGTCGCCATTCTGAGCGTGCGCGGAAAGCTCTCCGATGTCCGTGGCGTACTGGCCGACCTGACTCACAAGGGCGCGCTCTACGGCATCCTGTCCGGCGTTGTCTTCGCGCTGGCGGCTGGCGGCATCCGTGAGGCCTCCAAGCAACTGCCCAGCGGCGACTTCCTGATCAAGGGCATCACGGCGCTCGCGACCATGAACACCATCCAGGTCGTCCTGATGGGGCTCTACTTGTCCCGCCGCGATCGTCCCCAACTCGGCAAGGTATGGGTCAATTGGCGCTCGTCGATCTGGGTCGGCATCTTCAGCGTGCTGGGCTCGGCCGGATGGGCGCTCGCCATGACGTTGGAAAACGCCGCCCTGGTTCGTGCCGTCGGCCAGATCGAGTTGGTCTTCACCTTCATTGCCTCCCACGTGGTTCTCAAGGAGCGCCCGTCTGCCGGCGAATGGATCGGCAGCGTCGCAGTGGTGGGTGGTGTCGTTCTGATCCTCATAGGCCGGTGAACTCATGACTGACGGAAAGACCCGGCCCCTGGCCGGTGTGCGCGTACTCGATTTTTCGACCACGATCGCCGGTCCCCACTGCAGCCGCCTGATGGCGGACATGGGCGCCGATGTCATCAAGATCGAATCGCCGGAAGGCGACCTGATGCGCAGCCGCCCTGTTCAACGCGACGGCCAGGGGACGATGTTCGGTCAGCTCAATGCCGGCAAACGAAGCATCGTGCTCGATCTCAAGAAGCCGGAAGCCATCGCCGCAGTGAAAGAACTGGTGAAGACGGTCGACATCGTACTGGAGAATTACCGACCCGGCGTCATGAAGCGGCTCGGCCTCGATTATCCGGAACTCGCCAAAATCAATCCCCGGCTGATCTACGGTGCAATATCGGGCTATGGACAGACCGGGCCCGCCGCCGGCCGTCCGGCTTATGCCCCGGTGATCCATGCCTCGACCGGATACGATCGCGCGCACCTTTACTACCAACAAGGCCGCGAGCGGCCGGACAATTGCGGGATCTTCGTCGCCGATTATGCCTCCGGCGCCTATGCGCTCGGCGGCATCCTCGCCGCCCTGCACCAGCGGCACGTCACCGGCAAGGGCCAGATGGTCGACGTCTCGATGTTCGAGAGCCTGGTCGGCATGCTGCTGGGCGAGGTCAATCGCGCCTTCTTCGACTTCGAGATGCCGTCGCGCCCGATGTATGGGCCGGTCGAGGCCAAGGACGGCTATGTCATGCTGGCGACCGCCAGCGAGAAGACCTTCCAGGAC
>CAWUOG010000702.1:0-1835 GCA_963923875.1 uncultured Alphaproteobacteria bacterium | reverse complement strand
GGCTTGGCGCCGCCGCTGGTGGCGAGTTCGGCGACGCCCTTCGCGACGCGTGTCCGGAGACCGGCCGCAAATGCCTTGCCGTCGATCAGCTTCGCCTCAGCCATGCCCCCTCGCCCATTCGCAGATCCGTTCGCTCAACTGTGCCGGATCGCCGGCCAGCACCACCGTCTTGTTGCGCGACGCGGCGCCCTTCAGCACGGACATCGACGATTTCGGCACGCGCCACTGCTCGGCCAGCAGGGCGATCACGGCGTCGTTGGCCTTGCCGTCCTCGGGCGGCGCGGTCACCGCGGCCTTCAGTGTGGTGTCGGAAACTTCGAGCATGGTCTTGCGGGCGCGCGGCTGCACGCGCAGGTCGATCGTGACGCCCCGGGACGTGCGGCGCAGGAACGGCGGCAGGTTCAACGCAACAGGCTGGAGAAGACGTATTCCGCGAGCAGGCTGCGCAGGAAGAACAGGCCGAGCAGCAGGATGACCGGCGAGATGTCGACGCCGCCGAGGTTCGGCAGGACGCGTCGGATCGGCCGCAGGACCGGCTCGGTGACCTTGTAAAGGAAGTCGACGACATAACGGATGAACTGGTTACGCGTGTTGACCACGCCGAACGCCACCAGCCAGCTCATGATCGCGCTCGCGATCACGATCCAGGTGTAGATGTCGATCACCTTGTCGACCAGAATCGCAACCGAGATCATCGACCAGAATATCCTTTCCGCCCCGGCATCCCGCCGGTCGCGCGCACCCTACTCGGCAGCCGTTGCCGATAACAAGAGCCGATCACGACCGGCCAAGCGTCAGATCGATCGCGCCGAAGCGGATGGTCCGCGCCGCCGTGATATCGCGCGGGCCGTGCTCGGGCAGAAGCCGCGCACCGTCGATCAGCGTGCCTCCGGGGCAACCGAGATCCTCCAGGCCGACCCGTTCGCCCGCCACCAGCAGGCGGGCATGGGGCCGGCCGACCGAGGCATCGGGCAGGCTGAGATCGCCCGGTCGTTCGACCGGACCGCTGGTCACCATCCACGCGCTCGACGTGGCGTTGAACGCAAGCGTATGGCCCGCTCCCGACAGCGTCCAGCCGCGCAGGGAGGGCGCCGTGGAGGGCAAGGCCTGAGGCGGCGGCGCGAGCTGGGCGTTGGGTGAGGCCGTGGTCGCACCATAGGTCACCATCGGCGCGCTCTCGTCGCGCGGCCAGCGCATGTAGGCGAACACCCAGAGCAGGATCAGCGGCACGATCGAACCCACGCCGGTCAGCGTGATCAGCACGGCCCCCAGTCCGACCCAGCCCGGCAGGCCTGCCTTCTCGACGATGCGCCAGGCCATCCAGGCGGCGAACAGCGTGGCGACCAGCGCCAGCGCGCTGGTGATGCCGAACAGGCCGCCGAGGGCGGCGATCTCCGCGCCCATCAGCCATGCCTCCGGACGGCCCCACCGGCGGGCGCCTCACCGGCCGGCCACGTACTGAAAGCCAGGATCGCCGTGACGATGAACGAGCCGATCACCGGCACGAGATGAAACAGCGACAGCGCGCCGGAGAAACCCGCGCGTCTGCAGATGCGCCAGGTCGGAACGATCAGCAGCAGCGCGAACAGGAAATGCACGATCAACGCCGCGACCAGGACCAGCGATCCCAGACCGAGCAGCCAGCTCACGATCGATCCATTCATCAGTGACCAGGTCCCGAGCCAATCATGAAGCCAATGCCACAAGCTCGATCTCCACCAGCACGTCGCGCGGCAGGCGCGCGACCTCGACGGTGGAGCGTGCGGGAGGATTGGGGCCGAAATATTCCGGTTTGCCATAGACCTCGTTCATGGCGCCGAAGTCGTTCATGTTCT
>CAWUOG010000701.1:0-1838 GCA_963923875.1 uncultured Alphaproteobacteria bacterium | reverse complement strand
CTTCCCTGGAATGAACGGTGCGGATGTAGCCCGACACGTAGCCTGCCGCGAGGCCGTGCGAGCGCAGCGCCGCGATCATGACATGCGCGAAGTCCTGACAGACGCCGGCCTTGCCGCGGAACACCTGGTCGAGCGGCGTGCTGATGTCGGTGGCGCCGGGGTGATATTCGAAATCCTTCTTGATCCGCGAGGTGATTTCGCGCGCCGCCTCGAGGATAGGTCGCCCGGGCTTCAGCGATTCTGCCCCATAGGCACGCAGCTCGGGAATGATCGGCACAAGGGGCGATTCATAGATGAATTCGCTGGCCTCGATCGGCGCCGGGAAGCCGTCGCCGATCAGTGCCGCACACAGCGTTTCCCAGGGCGGCGTCTCGGCGGCCGGAGGCGGGTCGGGAAACCTTACCTCGACGGTCGCACGCACCTCGATATCGAAGCGGGTGTGCGGCTGGTCGATGCGGTAGACGCCGATATGGTTGCCGAAATAGTCGAGATGGCGCACCGCGAGCGCAGGTTCCGGATGGGCCACGATGTCGATCGCCGACACGGTCTGCCCGACGAACTCGCGCGCCCACAGATGCGCGATGTGGTGCGCCGAATCCACGCTGCTGGCGTAGCTGTACGACGTGCGGTGCGAAAGCTGATAGCGCACGGTCAGCTGCCCATGAAGCCGACGGCCTGCGCCGTCGGCACGTGGCTGAAGTAGGCGCGCGTGAGCGCCTCCGACAACGTCTCCAGCCGGGCTTCGGCGTCGTTGGTGACGTCGCGCAGCATCGAAAGCGCCAAGCCCTCGTGCCGCCAGCTCTTCTCCTCGCCGCCGAACTGGTGGACGACACGCTGAAGATCCTCCTCCAGCGCCGGCGGCAACGCGGCAACCTGTACGCCCGAAGCCTGGCCGAGCCGCTCGAGATGGTTCGCGATCGTGCGCATCTGGAAGGCGAAGGAGCGCGGGTTGGACTCGTCGACCACCACGAGGTCGAGCACCGGCGCGGGCTGCAGCTGGCCGAGGTAACGCCAGCGATAGGTGATGGTGCTGTCGCACAGCTCGAGCGCGATGCGCATCGACGCGTCCCAGTCGATCGGCGAGTGCTGGAAAGGCCCCAACGCGCCGGTCAGGACGAATTGCGCGCGCTCGAGTCGCCGGCCGAGATCGAGGAACAGCCAGCCGGTGCCGCGCGTCATGTTCTCCTGCGCCAATCCGGAGAGCGTGGCGACGAAGCGGGCGATGTTGTCCAGGGCGGCGAGCAGGAGATCGAGATTGCCGCGGGTCGAAAGTACCTTCTGCCGGACGTCGGCCAGCAGCGGACCGACCGCCGCCGTCATGTCGGCCGAGAATCGGTCTCGCAGAGTGCCGGTCAGTCGCTGGATCGCGTCGAGCACCTGGAACAGGCCGCGCTTTTCCGAGGCGATCGTGATCAGTCCTTCCTGGAACGCGGTGCTGTCGGGCATCGACAGTGCCGCGGACGACGGCATCAGGTTGGCGCCGTCGAGCAGGCGGCCGAGCAGCCGCAGCTCCTGTGCCTCGCGCGGGCCTACCACGCCCTGCGCGATGCGGTTGGCGGTGGTGCGCAGCAGGCGCGTGTCGTTGTCGAGGCGCTCGATGTAACGGCCGAGCCAGAACAGATTGTCCGCCACCCTGCTCTGCAGTTCGGCGCCGCCGCGGTCGACCGCGAGCTGGTGGAAGCGCCGGCCGGGCGGCAACTGGACATCCGCAGCGTCCTCGGTCAGCACCCACACATCCTTGAGGGTGCCATTGAGACGGCCAAGCGACCGTAACGCCGTGTCGCCGGCAGGCTCTCGTGCCAGCCCGCCGGGCAGCACGCGATAGCCGCGGCCAGCCG
>CAWUOG010000700.1:0-1839 GCA_963923875.1 uncultured Alphaproteobacteria bacterium | reverse complement strand
GGGAACTCGATGTCGGCCTTGTCGATCTCGTCGATCAGCAGGATCGGGCGCTGGGTGGAGGTGAAGGCCTCCCACATCTTGCCCTTCTTGATGTAGTTCGAGATGTCCTTCACGCGCTCGTCGCCGAGCTGGCTGTCGCGCAGCCGGCTGACGGCGTCGTACTCGTAGAGGCCCTGCTGCGCCTTGGTGGTCGACTTGATGTGCCACTCGATGATGGGCGCGCCCAATGCCTTGGCGACTTCATGCGCCAGAACGGTCTTGCCGGTGCCCGGCTCGCCCTTGATCAGCAGCGGCCGCTCGAGCGCGATCGAGGCGTTCACCGCCACGCGCAGGTCGTCGCTGGCAACGTAGGAGTCGGTACCGGTAAATTTCATGGTGCAAAATCCGAGTTTCACTAGGGTTCGGGCCACCCTAGTGGGCACCTATATCGCCAGCAAGGCCGCGCGGGCCGCCCCGATCGGGGTTTTCAGCCCCCCAACCGGACCACGAAATAGACGATCGCAGCCGAGGCCACGAGCAGCGACAGGGCCAATCGCCCCGAGCCGAAGGTCAGGACCGGCACCGGCTTGCCCTCGGCCGCCACGTCGTGGCGCGGCTTGCGTCCGGTGACCATGGCTCGGATCAGGTTCTGGCGCTTCCAGACCAGGTAGACGACCGCAGCCAGCACATGCAGGGCGATCATCAGCAGGATGATCTTGATCCAGAAGTGATGAAAGTGGGTCACCTTGTCGACGACCTTGTCGGCGACCTTCACGGCCAATGGTCCGTTCACCGTGCCCATGTCGGTATCGGCCGAGAACAGTCCGGTCGCAGCCTGGAGCAGGACGGCGAACAACAGCGCCACGACCATCAATCCGCCGACCGGATTGTGGCCGGCATCGTGCGGTCCGTGCCGGCCGAGCATTTCGCGCAGATGGCCGAAGACAGCCGCCGGCCCCTTGAGGAAGCTGGAAAAGCGCGCGGTCGTGCTGCCGAAGAAGCCCCACAGAATACGGAACAGCACCAGGGTCAGGATGGTGTAACCGGACCAGAAATGGAGCTTCATCCAATCCCCGCCGGCCTCGCCGCTGAAATATGACACCGCCATCAGGATCACGAGGGTCCAATGAAAAAGCCGGACCGGCAGGTCCCAGACCCGGATGTTTTCGCTGTTCTTTTCGGCCATGCGGTGCGCGTCGCCTCCTGCTCAAGCCCCACTATCGTCGAGGCGGGGCAGAGTGATCAAATGCCTCTTCGATCACATAGGTATACACGCAGTCGTGAGCATCTATTCCGGCCGAGGGTGGTTCGCTTTTGGCCCATTCTCTGCGAAAGTCGCTGCGCTGTCGGGGGGCGCAGGCCGCCGGGCGGTGACCCGGAAATCCAAAGGGGATGGTTAATGACAAAGAAGACTCTGGTCGCCGCAGTGCTCGGCGCCCTGATGGCCGGCGGCATTGTCGGCGGTGCGACGATCGCGATGGCCCAGGCCGACGTGATCAAGCAACGCCAGGACAACCGCAAGCAGGCCGCCGCCGCGATGCGCGCCATCAAGGGCATCATCGATGCCAAGGGCGACGCCAAGGCCGCAGTCCCGCAGGCCGCCAAGCTCAAGGAGCTTGAGAATGCTTTCGTGAAGATGTTCCCGGCCGGCTCCGACAAGGGCGAGACCAAGGCTCTGCCCGCGATCTGGACCGACATGAAGGGCTTCGAGGCCGCGAGCGCAGCCGCCAATGCCGCGTACGACAAGCTGGCCGCCGCGGCGGGCTCGGGCGATCTCGCCGCCCTGACCGCCGCTTTCGGCGATACCGGCAAGACCTGCGGCGCCTGCCACGACAAGTTCCGCGCCAAGGCCAACTGATC
>CAWUOG010000699.1:0-1850 GCA_963923875.1 uncultured Alphaproteobacteria bacterium | reverse complement strand
ATCACCGCCGACAGGGTGAGCCGCCGGTCGAAGCGCTCGGCCAACGCGCCGATCAGGGCGCCGAACAGGCCCATCGGCAGCAGGCGCAGCATCGTCATCATGGCCACGAGGAAGGCCGAGCCGGTCATCTGGTAGACAAAGATGCCGACCGCCACCATCTCCAGCCAGCGCACGGTCGAGGAGACGAGCCCGACATACCAGAGGCGCCAGAAGTCCGGCGAGCTGGCGCGCAGCATCTGCCGGAAGGACTCGCCCGCCATGCAGGCCTACTTCTTGGCGGCGCGCGCGATCGCTTCGCTGATTAGCCGGCGCGCCTCGTCGGCGTCGCCCCAGCCCTTCAACTTCACCCACTTGCCGGGCTCCAGATCCTTGTAGTGCAGGAAGAAATGCTCGATCTGCTCGCGCGTGATCTGAGGCAGATCGACGTGGTTCTTCACGTTGACATAGCGCTGCGTGATCTTCGGGGTCGGCACGGCGATGATCTTCTCGTCGCCGCCGCCATCGTCCTCCATCTTGAGCACCCCGATCGGCCGCACGTTCATCACCGCACCGGGAATGATCGGCCGCGTGTTGGCGATCAGCACGTCGATCGGGTCGCCGTCGTCCGACAGCGTGTGCGGCACGAAGCCGTAATTGCCGGGATAGCGCATCGGCGTGTAGAGGAAGCGGTCGACCACCAGGGTCCCGGCTTCCTTGTCCATCTCGTACTTGATCGGCTCGCCGCCGATCGGCACTTCGATGATGCAGTTGACGTCCTCGGGCGGGTTGTTCCCGATCCGGATGGCATAGAGGTTCATGTCGCTCCTCCCTCTCCACCCATAACAAAAGCGGCCGCCCACCCCAAGGTCGTTGGGGCCGCGGCCGCGTTCGGATCGATTTTGGCGATTGCCCGCCCTCGCCTTGCGGATCGCATCGTCCGTGGCCCTGTTTCGCAGCGGAGCAACAAGGGGAGGAAGGCGGCTTGCTCCCCAGCCATCGACCGCACCTGAAGCCCTGACTGCCCCCAAAAGGAAACCGGCGGCCCTTGCGGGCCGCCGGTTCCATGGTTCTCTCCGAACGGGGCGGAGCCCAGGTCAGTCGTGCTGGAAGATGTCGCGGTCCTTGGTCTCCGGCACGAACAGCAGGCCGATGACGAAGGTCATGCCGGCAACGACGATCGGGTACCAGAGACCCGAGTAGATGTTGCCGGTCGCCGCCACGATGGCGAAGGCGGTGGGCGGCAGGAAGCCACCGAACCAGCCGTTGCCGATGTGATACGGCAGCGACATGCCGGAGTAGCGGATGCGGGTCGGGAAGAGCTCGACGAGCATCGCCGCGATCGGGCCATACACCATCGTGACGTAGATCACGAGGATGGTGAGCAGCAGGATCACCATCGGCATGTTGACCTTGGCCTTGTCGGCCGAGGCCGGGTAGCCTGCGGCACGGATCGCCGCGGTGGCAGCGTCGTTGAACGTCTTCTCCTGGGCAGCGGCCTGGGCGCCCGCCTTGCCCTTGTCGAACGAGGAGATGACCTTGTCGCCGATCTTGATCGACGCCACGGTGCCGGCCGGTGCGGCGACGTTGGAGTAGTTCACCGCGTTGCGCGCGAGGAACGACTTGGCGATGTCGCACGAGGTGGTGAACGAGGCCGTTCCGGTCGGGTTGAACTGGAACGAGCACTCCTTCGGATCGGCGGTGACCACGACCGGCGACTTCTCCAGCGCCTGCTCGAGCTGCGGGTTGACCGCATTGGTGAGCGCGCTGAACAACGGGAAGTAGGTCACCACGGCGAGCAGGCAGCCCGCCAGGATGATCGGCTTGCGGCCGATCTTGTCCGACAGCCAGCCGAAGAAGATGAAGCCCGGCGT
>CAWUOG010000698.1:0-1850 GCA_963923875.1 uncultured Alphaproteobacteria bacterium | reverse complement strand
CTGACTCTTTTAGCAATTCAAGGCGGATTTGTTATTGCATAGCCAGTTCGCATTGTGGCAACCTAGGGCTTGTGGGTAGTTGGGTGCCCACCACGATATGTCGGCCAGCGCATGAAGAACGGTGCCTCCAGGCATTGCAGTGCGGAATGGTTGGGGAGTGGGTCGGATGGCGTTGTCACGACACGAGCGGACCAGACAGAAGCACGATCTGAACCCGCTCGAGATGATCGAGAGCGTCGTCTCCGCCAATGATTGGCCCTTCGATCGAACGTCGGATCGCGAGATTGCGGTCGAAGTTGCGGGCCGCTGGTGCGACTACCGCATGTTCTTCTCCTGGCGCGACGACGTCGAGGCGCTCCATTTCACCTGCGCCTACGACGTGCGCATCCCGAACGAGCGCCACACCGACATCCACGGCCTGCTGGCGCTGATCAACGAGAAGATGTGGCTGGGTCACTTCGATCTGTGGACCGAGGAAGGCCTGCCGATGTTCCGCCACGCCATCCCGCTGCGGGGCACCGAAGGGCTGAAGCCCGAGCAGCTGAACGACCTGGTCGAGGTCGCCATCAGCGAGAGCGAGCGCTTCTACCCCGCCTTCCAGTATGTCGTGTGGGCCGGCAAGTCGCCGGCCGACGCGCTGACCGCCTCGATCCTCGAGACCGTCGGCGAAGCCTGATCGCATCACCGACACCGGAATTCGAAAAGGACCCTCCGACGCCCCCTCTTCAAACAAGACAATAAGTCTACGTTCGGATCGTCCTCCAGCGGCGCCGTCCCCCCAGGGCGGCGCCGCGACCAATTTGGCGGCCTGCGCCGCGACCAATTTGGCGGCCCTGCTTCGTGATCAGGGCCGCGACCAATTTCGCGGGAATGCCAGCGCCGCAAATCGCTATATAAGGACGCGCGCATGACCCCTCTCGTCATCCCGTTCCCCGACATCGACCCGGTACTGCTGCAGATCGGGCCGTTCGCGATCCGCTGGTACGCGCTCGCCTATATCGCAGGCCTGGTGACCGGCTGGCAGATCATGCGCCGCGTCTGCACCCAGCCCCCCAAGGTGCTGTCGCCTGAAAAGATCGACGACTTCCTGCTGTGGGCGGCACTGGGCGTCATCCTCGGCGGCCGGCTGGGCTACGTGCTGTTCTACAAGCCGTCCTTCTTCCTGCAGAACCCGGCCCAGATCCTGACCCTGTGGGAAGGCGGCATGTCCTTCCACGGCGGCCTGCTCGGCACGATCGTGGCGATGGTCGCTTTCTCGATGCGCAACGGCATCTCGCCGTTCCTGCTCTCGGACCTCGTCTCGCTGGTCATCCCGATCGGCCTGTTCTTTGGACGGCTCGCCAACTTCATCAACGGCGAATTGTGGGGCCGGGTCAGCGACGCCCCGTGGGCGATGGTCTTCCCGCGCGGCGGTCCGTTGCCACGCCATCCCAGCCAGCTCTATCAGGCAACGTTCGAAGGAATCCTGCTGCTCGCGCTCGTGCTCGCCGTCTGGAAGTTCACCGACGGCAGGCGCCGGCCCGGCCTGATCACCGGCGCGTTCTGTATCGGCTACGGCATCGCGCGCATCACCGGCGAGATCTTCCGCGAACCCGATTCCTTCCTCGGCTTCCTGCTCGGCGACTGGCTGACCATGGGCATGCTGCTGTCGCTGCCGATGATCCTGTTCGGCGCCTGGGTGGTCGCGCGCGCGCTGCGTCGTCCGGCACTCTCGTGATCAGACGGATTGCATGACCGAGTTGGGCCGCTCGATCGCGCGGCGCATCGCGTATACCGGGCCCATCACCGTCGCCGATTTCATGGCCGAAGCGCTCGGCCATCCGACCCTCGGCTACTACCGCCGCGCCCTG
>CAWUOG010000697.1:0-1851 GCA_963923875.1 uncultured Alphaproteobacteria bacterium | reverse complement strand
GTGCCGGCGGGCGCGGCGACGTACCACCATGGCGCGGCATCGAAGCCCGGGAAGCCTTGCTCGGCGATGGTCGGCACGTCGGGCAGCGCGAACCAGCGCTTGGCCGAGCTCACACCGAGCGCCTTGAGCGCGCCGGACTGAATGTGCGGCAGGTAGGGCGGCAGGTTGTCCATCGTGCTGGGAATGTGACCCGCGAGCAGGTCCTTCAGCACCAGCGAGCTGCCGCGATAGACGACGTGCTCGACCTTGAAGTCCGCCAGTGACTCGAAATATTCCATCGCCAGATGGCCCGTGCCGCCGACTGCCGGTGAGCCGAAGCTCACTTTGCCAGCCCCCTGCTGCTTGCAATATTCGACATATTCCTTGGCGTTCTTCACCGGCACGCTGGGATGCACGGCGAGCACGTTGGCCACCTCGCCGAACAGCGCGACCGGCGCGAAGCTCTTCACGCTGTCGTACGGCATGCTCTTGTAGAGATACTGGTTGGTCACCGCGGTGCCGACCGTGCCGAGCAGCAGCGTGTAGCCGTCGGCCGGCGCCTTGGCGACGATCTCGGCGCCGACATTGCCACCCGCGCCGCTCTTGTTGTCGACCACGAACTGCTGGCCCCAGACCTCGGTCAGATGCGCGGCGGCAATGCGCCCGAGCAAGTCGGTCGTTCCGGCCGGCGCGAACGGCACCACCACGCGCACCGTCTTGTTCGGATAGGTGCTCTGCGCCCAGCCGTGGCGCGCGATCATCGGCGCCGCAAGGGCCGTTGCAACCACGGTACGGCGGCGAAGCATCTTGGTCATGGCATTACTCCTGCAATTCGGGCGACTATATCTTCGGAAGTAGGGGAGACAATCGTGACTGCACCGTTGACGGGTTACGCCGACCGCATCTCGGTACGTGCCGGCGAGACCATCTCGTTCAAGGTTTCGAGTGCGGGCCCCGGCCCTTACAGCGCCATGCTGGTGCGTATCGTGCGCGGCGACCCCAATCCCGCGGGTCCGCCGGTCAAGCTCGAGGACGAATCGGAACGCTTTGATGGCCGATTCCCTTCACGCGTTCAGCACGCCTGGCCCGGCTCCTACGCCCTGATCGAAAGCGCACGCGGCGCCAGGCTGCCGACGGCACTCGCTGTCGAAGCGCTGATCTGGCCGACCCTCCCGGAGGACGGGCCGCAAACCGTGATCGCGCGGCGCGATCCCGCGTCAGGCGCGGGCTTTGCCCTCGTGATGACCCCCGAGGGCATGGCGATCGAGTGCGGCACCGCATGCGCCGTCGTCGGCAAGAAGCTGCGTTCGCGCATCTGGTATCGCGTCTGGGCCAGCATCGATCCCGCTACCGGCATGCTGCGCGTCGGCCAGCAGCCGCTGAAGCGAGCCTTCGCCACCGACGACGAAGGCGAAGCGACGGCGACGGCGCCGTCCCCCGCGATCGACGTTCCCCAGCCCGTGACCATCGGCGCCGAACTGGCGGCCGACCGGCCGGCCAGGCGCTGCTTCAACGGCAAGATCGAGGCGCCGGCAATTGCGGGCTTCGCGGCCTGGGACTTCGCGCGCCGCATCGACTCGATGGAGGTGGAGGACACCGGGCCGAATGGGCTGCACGGCCGGCTGGTCAACCTGCCGACGCGCGCCATGAAAGGCGCATCCTGGACCGGCACCGAGCGCAACTGGAAAGCCGCACCCCATCAGTACGCTGCCATTCATTTCCACGACGACGATCTGCACGACTGCGACTGGCAGGACGATTTCAGCTTCACGGTGCCGAAGGATCTCAAGAGCGGCGTCTATGGAATCCAGCTGAACTGCGGGCCGCACCGCGACGTCATCCCCTTCTTCGTGCGCCCGCAGATCGGCAAGC
>CAWUOG010000696.1:0-1852 GCA_963923875.1 uncultured Alphaproteobacteria bacterium | reverse complement strand
CCGTCGGTGCCGAAGGACATCGACGTTCTGATCTACGACAAGATCTTCAGGGACCGCGCCAGGATCGAGCAGGCGGTGATCGATCCGCTCAAGGCCGAATTGAAGCGCCGCGGTCTGGTGGTGGCGCAACTGCGCTACGGCTCTTATTTCGAGCGCCAGTTCTTCGCGCTGACGCGGCGGGTCAAGTCGATGATCTATCTCAGCCGCCATGAGACCCAGGGCATCGCGCTGCAGCAGACGCTGGCCTCGGACGTGCCGGTTTTCGCCTGGGATCCCGGCGGCGAGTGGCAGAGTCTCGAATATCTGCTGCGCGGTGTGCGTTTCAGCCCGGTGACGTCGGTGCCGTACTGGGACGATCGTTGCGGCGTGAAGTTCTCGGCGCCGCAGGACCTTTTGTCCGCTTTCGACCGCTTCTGGACCGGCGTACAAGCCGGACAGTTCGCGCCACGGCGCATGATCGAGGACACAAGGCTGACGCTCGAGGATTGCGCGCAGGCCTATGCCGACCTGGCGCACAAGTACTCGAGCTGAAGGTACGGCGGATGCTGAAGGTTACGACGACGGGCAATGCGACGCTGATCGCCTACGACGGCAAGCCGGTGATCGTGACCGATCCGTGGTTCGGCGACGAGGAGCCGGCCTATTTCGGCAGCTGGGTGCTGAGCCACCGCATTCCGGCGCAGCTCAAGGAAGACATCGCCAGGTGCGAGTTCGTCTGGTTCAGCCATGGCCATCCCGACCATCTGAACCCGACCAGCCTCGAGCGCTTCCGCTCGAAGAAGATCCTGCTGCCCGACCATGTCGGCAGCCGCATCCTCAAGGACCTGACGCCGGGCGGCTACAACGTCACGGTGCTCCCGGACCGCAAGTGGGTGAGCCTGTCGGACAATATCCGCGTTCACTGCATCACCACACAGATCCAGGATGCCGTCCTGCTGCTCGATGTCGGCGGCAAGCTGTTCATCGACCTCAACGATGCCGGCATGCGCGACTGCGTGCGCCATATCCGCGGCATCTCCCGGCACTTCCGCGATTCCTTCGTGCTGCCGCTGTCGGGTTACGGCGACGCCGACATGATCAACTTCTTCAAGGAAGACGGATCGTTCGTGGTGCCGCGCGCGGCGCGCAAGCCCTCGGTCGGCGGACAGCTCACCAACCTGGTCAAGGCGACCGGCGCGCGGGCGGTCATCCCGTTCTCGTCGTTCCACCAGTACCAGCGCGAGGATTCGATGTGGGCGCAGGCCTACACCACGCCCATGGATGCCTTCACCCAGGGGCTGGCGCCGGGCATCGAATATCACCCGCCGTTCTCGACGGTCGATTGCCGCACGCTCGAGGTCACGACCGAGACGCCGCCGGAGATCCAGGTGACGCCTCGGCCGGCCTCGGACTTCGGCGACAACTGGTCCGATGCGCTGGACATGAAGGACGTCGCGGCCATCGAGGCCTATTTCGCGCGCAAGGACCGGGTGCAGGACTATCTCGGCTTCGTGAATTTTCGAGTCGGCGGCCGGGACCACACGATCAGGATGCGCGGACCGAAGGAGCGCGGCATCACCTTCGCGGTGCCGCGCGGCAGCCTGATGACGTCGATCGAGTACCGCATCTTCGACGACCTGCTGATCGGCAACTTCATGAAGACGACCCTGCACGGCCTGCACGAGCTGAACGAGGGCAAGGGCAGCTTCATCTACAGCGTCGCCAAGTACGCCGACAACGGCTTGGCCGAGAGCAACGCGGAGGTCGAGGCCTACCTCGCCGAATATCGCCGGCGCGCCGGCGTCGACTATCTGATCAGCGCGCTGGAGGACAAGTCGCGCGGCTTCATCACGCGCTTCGCGGCGCAAGACAC
>CAWUOG010000695.1:0-1853 GCA_963923875.1 uncultured Alphaproteobacteria bacterium | reverse complement strand
GGGCGGTAACCAAACGTTATTTCCCTCGGCGCGAAGACAGATGTGAAATGCGTGCACCCCCTCCTCCCGGAGTCCGCGCATGCAAACCGCCCAAGAATTCGCCACCGCCAAGGTCGAGCACGTCGCGCTGCAGATGGATGTGCTGCAGGAAATTCGCCGCCATCTCGCGCCGTTCAGCGTCGAGGGACATCCGATCAGCGGCGAGACCGTGATCAGCGACGCCACCACCGTCGACTCGCTCACCATCATGGACATGGTGATGGAACTGGAAGACCGCTTCGACGTGACGATCCCGATGAACCTCGTGGCGGAAGTCCGCACCGTGAACCAGCTCGCGGACACGATCCTGGCGTTGAGCGCGAAGCACTGAGCTACGGCGGGAGCGCGCTTCCGTTAGCCCCCTCATGAAATAACTTCACCCGTCTTTCGTTCTCTACGTGTTACCAAGCGGGCCATGAGTCCCGCCGAACGCCGGCAGATGATGCTGGCGGGGCCGATCGTGCCCACCATTCTCACCCTCGCCGCACCGAACGTCCTGAACGTCGCCATGCAGAGCCTGGTGAGCATCGCCGACGCCTGGTTCGTGGGCCAGCTCGGCGTGGTCGAGCTGGCAGCGCTGGCGCTCGTCTTTCCGACGCAGATGGCGCTCGGCCAGATGTCGGCCGGCGCGATGGGCGGCGGCATCTCCTCTTCGGTGGCGCGCGCGCTTGGCTCGGGCAACCGCGATGGCGCGGAAGCAGCGGCCTCGCATGCGCTGGTCATCGCACTCGGCATGGCGGCACTTTTCGCCATCACGTTCGTAGGCTTCGGACGCGTGATCTACGGCGCGCTGGGCGGCCCTGGGCGCGTTTCTGGCCGCGCCCTCGACGGCGCCGAGGCCTTCGCGAGCGTGCTGTTCCTCGGTTGCTTCGCACACTGGATCGCCAACACCATGGCTTCGGTGCTGCGCGGGACCGGCGACATGAAGACACCCGGTCTCGCGCTGGTCGCGACCGCGGCGCTGCAGATCCCGCTGTGCGGCGCGCTCACTCTCGGCTGGTTCGGCCTGCCGGCGCTCGGCATCCGCGGGCCCGCCACCGCCGCGGTGATCTCCTTCACACTGGCCGCGTTCTGGATGCTGTCGCGCCTGCTCGGACCGAAGGCCGTGCTTCGCCTGCACTGGCCGAAAGCGGGATTCCGCTGGCCGCCGTTCCGCGACATCCTGAAGGTCGGCCTGATCGCCTGCCTGGTCGTGATCCTGACCAACGGCACCGTGCTGCTGGTCACCGGCCTGATCGGCCGTGCCGGCGACGCCGCGATCGCGGGCTACGGCATCGGCAGCCGGCTGGAATACATGCTGGTGCCGATCAGCTTCGGCATCGGTGCGGCGCTGACGGCGCTGGTCGGCACCAACATCGGCGCCAAACAGTTCGTGCGTGCGCAGCGCCTCGCCTGGAGCGGCGCGCTGATGGCCGGCGGCATCGCGGCCCTGATCGGCGTCATCGTCGCCATCGCGCCCGATCTCTGGCTCACGCTGTTCACGCGCGATCCCGGGGCGCTGGCGTCCGGCCGTACCTATCTGCATATCGTCGGGCCGGCCTACGGCTTCTTCGGTCTGGCGATGGCGCTCTACTTCGCGAGCCAGGGCACCGGCGAGATGATCTGGCCGGTGGTGGCCAATCTCAGCCGCATCGTCATCGCCGTGTGCGGCAGCCTGCTGGCGCTCGACGTGCTCGGATGGGGCGTGCAGGGCCTGTACGCCTTCGTGGCGGCGGGCATCGTGAGCTTCGCCGGCGTGCTGGCCTTCTCGACGACACGGCCGGCCTGGCGCGGCTGAACTCGACCGGCAGCGCGACATGATCGGCCGCTGGATC
>CAWUOG010000694.1:0-1856 GCA_963923875.1 uncultured Alphaproteobacteria bacterium | reverse complement strand
TCGCGACGAGATGTTCGAGGTCGGGATCGGGCTTCTCCTCGTACTGCTCCGGATCGGCCGTGACCACGATCGGCTCCCAGCCGAACTCCGGCAGGTAGCGCGACCACAGCCGCGCCCGCTGCGCGCCCACGAGATTGCTCGGCACGAAGTGGCCGCTCACCAGAGCGACACGCCGTCTCATCGTGCGGACTGCCTCTGGTGCAGCCGGCGATAGAGTTCGTCGTAGCGTGCGACGACGGCATGTGCCGAGAAATGCTCCTCGGCCCGCCGGCGGCAGGCGGCACGATCGATCGTGCCGAGCTTGCCCACCGCGTCGCATCCCTGCTCGACCGATTCGATCAGGAATCCCTCGATCCCCGGCCGCACGATCTCGGGCAGTGCACCGGTCGGACAGGAGATGACCGGCGTACCGCAGGCCAGCGACTCAGCGAACACGATACCGAACGGCTCGTTCCAGCGGATCGGCACGACCATCGCCTTGGCGCCCCCGAGCAGCCTGTCTTTCTGAACGTCGTCGACCGGGCCAACATACTCGACGCCATCGCGGCCTATCTCCGGCACGATCTTCTCGCGCCAGTACCGGCCTTCCGGCCCGCTGTCGGAGTGATTGCCGGCGATGATCAGCCGGTTGCCGGTGCGCCGCGCGATTTCGATCGCCCAGTGCGCGCCCTTGATCTCCTCGACCCGGCTCAGGAATACCAGCGGTGCGTCGGCCGGCACGCTCGGGCTGAAATGGAGTCCCTCGGTGTCGGCGAAGTTGGGAATGCCCAGCCACTCGCCGCCGCTCGGCCGGCCCTGGCGAGCGATGTACTCGCTGCAGCCGGTGAAGGTCAGCGTGCCGGGTGCGGCGATCCGGGCCGCCAGCCCCACCGTTCGGGCCGTCGGCTCGCGCTGGAACGACATCACGAGCGGCACCCGCCCGCGCAAGTGCGGCGCGAGATAGGCGATGCGCGAGAAACTGTGCAGCAGGTCGGGCCGGAAGTCGCGCTTGGCCTTCCACAGCGCCCACATGTTGGCCAGCGTATCGCCGCGCGACAGCGAACTCTTGCCCGGCCAGGGATAGAAGACGTCGGCTGGCGTGGTCGAGCCCTCGCGCGCGACCAGCCCGACCTGATGGCCCATCGCCTTGAGACGGCGCACCAGCACGTCGACGATCCGTTCGATGCCGCCGTAGAGCCGCGGCGGGACCTCGATCTCGGGATCGGCGGTGAGCAGCAGGCGCATCAGCGTCGCGCCTCCATGTAGAGCGAGTAGGTCCTGTGCTGATCGCGGTCGATCGCGCCACCGGGGAAGCGGCCCTGGCGCCATTCGACCTGCGCGATGTCCTCGAAGCCGGCCTGCTGCAGGGTACGGCGCAGGTACTCGGCATCGAAGCCGCCGTAGTGCTCGCCGTCCTGGACGAAGACGTGATTGAGCGCCTCCATCTTGGTGGCAAAGGTGCTTTCCGGCCGCTCGCCGCCGCAGCCGATCTCGTTCAACAGGCCCCAGCCCGGTGCGAGATAGGCTTCCGCGTACTTGCGCATGTCGGGCACGACGATGCGCAGGATGCCGCCGGGCTCGAGGCAGCGCCGGCACTCGGCAAGGAAGCGCGGCCGCTCGGTACCGGGTTCGAGATGCTCGAAATAGTGCTCGACATGGATGCCGCGCGCGGCGCCGTCGCCGAGCGGAAAGCCGTAGCGACAATCGGCGCGCATGGTGACGCCGGGCGCCGGAAAAAGATCGAGATTGACCCAGCCCTCGAGGCCGAACGGACCGCAGCCGATGTTGGCCAGCACGCCGCGCTTGCGCATGAGGCTGCGCCGGCGCGCGATCCAGCCGGGATGGAGGCGATGAAGCAGCCTGACCAGCATCGCATT
>CAWUOG010000693.1:0-1862 GCA_963923875.1 uncultured Alphaproteobacteria bacterium | reverse complement strand
GCGGGCGCAAGTTCCTGGTGGCGTCGGACGCCGGCCGCGGCTTCATCGTGCCGGAAGACGACGTCGTGGCTCAGACCAAGAACGGCAAGCAGGTGCTCAATCTTGCCGACAAGGAGAAGGCGCAGGCCTTCTCGGTCGTGCCCGAGGGCGCCGATTCGATCGCGGCACTCAGCGAAGGCCGCAAGCTGCTGATCTTCCCGATCGACCAGGTCCCCGAGATGGGCCGCGGCCGCGGCGTCACCCTGCAGCGCTCCAAGGCCGACCAGCTCTCGGACGCGCTGGCCTTCAAGCTGGCGGACGGACTGCCCTGGTCGAACCAGGTGATCGCCGCCGCCGACCTCAAATTCTGGCGCGGCGAGCGTGCACAGGCCGGCAAGATGCGCGAAAAAGGCTGGCCGCGCGCGCTCAAGTTCAAGGACTGACCGGAATGGATTTCGCCCTGATCTGGAAGACCGTGATCGTCGGCCTGGTCGAGGGCCTCACGGAATTCCTTCCGGTGTCGTCGACCGGGCACATCATCCTCGCCGAGGAGCTGCTCCACTTCCAGGGGCCGCCCGGCAAGGTGTTCGAGATCGTGATCCAGCTCGGCTCGATCCTGGCGATCTGCGTCCTGTACTACGCCAAGATCCTGTCGACCGCGGTCGGCGTGATCCGGCGCGACCCCGCGGCGATCAGGTTCTCCGCCTCGATCGTGGTCGCCTTCCTGCCCGCCGCGGTGGTGGGCGTCGCGGCGCACAAATACATCAAGTCGGTGCTGTTCAATCCGACGGTGGTGGCGGTGGCGCTGATCGTGGGCGGCATCGTCATCCTGGTGATCGAGAAATACGCGCAGCGACCGCGCATCAAGACCATCGACGACGTCGACTGGAAAACGGCGCTGTTCATCGGCTTCTGCCAGTGCCTCGCAATGATTCCAGGCGTGTCGCGTGCAGGCGCCACCATCATGGGCGCGCGGGTTTTGCGCGTGGAGCGTGCGACGGCCGCCGAGTTCTCGTTCTTTCTCGCGATCCCCACCATGTTGGGGGCCACGGTCTACGACCTCTACAAGAACTGGAAGGTGCTGGACTGGAACGCCGGCGGCGTGATCGCGATCGGCTTCGTGGTGGCCTTCTTCGCGGCGCTGGCGGTGGTGCGGCCGTTCGTGCGCTTCATCAGCCGGCACGGCTTCGGCGTGTTCGCCTGGTACCGGATTGCAGTGGGTGCATTGGCGCTCGCCCTTTTGTACATGCGTTAAGCCTTCTTTTTGCTCCGGAGCGGGCTCATAAGCCCGCGCTGTTCACAGGCTTTCCCGGAGTACCCTCATGCATCGTCGCAAATTCCTTCGCGCTGCCGGTGTCGGCAGCGTCGCCGCCGCGTCGTCGGCGGTTGTCGCCGCACCCGCCATCGCGCAGTCGGCGCCGGAGCTCAACTGGCGCATGACCTCGAGCTTTCCGAAGTCGCTCGACACGCTGTACGGCGGCGCCGAGCACTTCGCGAAGCTGGTCGCCGAGGCGACCGACAACAAGTTCCAGATCCGCACCTTTGCGGCGGGCGAGATCGTGCCCGGCCTGCAGGTGCTCGATGCGGTGCAGAACGGCACCGTCGAGATGGGCCAGACCGCCTGTTACTACTTCTTCGGCAAGGATCCGACCTTTGCGCTGGCGACCACCGTGCCGTTCGGCCTCAACACGCGCCAGATGAACGCGTGGATGATCCAGGGCGGTGGCGAGCAGATGCTCAACGACTTCTTCAAGGGCTACAACGTGGTCGGCATGGTCGCCGGCAACACGACGGCGCAGATGGGCGGCTGGTTCCGCAAGGAAATCAAGACGGTCGAGGATCTCAAGGGCCTGAAGATGCGCATCGCGGGCCTGGCCGGCGAC
>CAWUOG010000692.1:0-1870 GCA_963923875.1 uncultured Alphaproteobacteria bacterium | reverse complement strand
GCGATGGTGAGCGTGGACTTCATGACGGTTCTCCTTGATGCGGATGGTGTCCCTTTCGGGTGTCCGCAATCTGCCGGTGTGCCGTCGAAGTCTGAAATATCGATGCCCTATGGCATCGATGCGCGCGGGCTATGATCCGTCGTCGATTGCCTCACAAATCCGGATCGGTCTGCTTCAGGCTCGTGCGCTGCGAGAAGCGCTCCCACCAGCCGGAAAGTCGCGCGTGGTTCTTCAGCATCGCAGCGCCTTCGCGGGCGGCCGTGAAGTAGGCAACCATCGCGCCGAGATGCAGGTCGGCGAGTGACAGGTCGGGTCCGACGAGAAAGGCATCGTTCGCGGCCAGCGTCTCCAGGGCGGCCAGCACCCTGGCGGATCCTTCGAGCCCCCGCGTCACTTCAGCGGGATCGCCCGTCAGTCCTCGCCTGGGCCGGAAAAAGCCGTGACTGAAAACCTGCCGCACCATCGGCCAGTAACCGTAGGAATCGATCACGCCGATGATCTGGTCCATTCGCGCCAGCGCCCGGGGATCGGCAGGCTGCAGGCGGGGGCCCGGGAAGGCGCGGTCGAGGTAGCGGGTGATGGCGCCGCTCTCGTAGAGCGCAAACCCGTCATGGACCAGGACCGGCACCCGGCCGAACGGGTGCAGGGTCAGATAGGCGGCCGGCCGATCGGGATCGAACGGGTTCACCTCGACCCGCTCGCAGGCCAGCTCCTTTTCCGCCAGGGCGAGCCGGGCAATCCGATTGTAGACACTATAATGATAGCCGTGCAGGACGAGGGAACCGGGGTCAGTCATGGGGCCAGTCTAGGCCGGTCGAGAGAGCCCCGGCTCCGTTGACTCACGGCATTTGCGCGCTTAGAACCTGCGCCCACGGAATTCGCCCCCGTCGCATCGCGCGGGGGCCTTGTATTTGAAGGAGTTGCGTCATGAAACGCACTTATCAGCCCAGCAAGCTGATCCGTAAGCGTCGTCACGGCTTCCGGTCGCGGATGGCCACGGTGGGCGGCCGCAAGGTCATCGCCAACCGCCGCCGTTCGGGCCGCAAGCGCCTGTCCGCCTAACCGGCCGACTTCCCTTGGCCGCGCCGGCTCGCACCGAGCCCCGACAGGGGCCGCGACCCGGGCGGCTGCCCAATCGCCAGGATTTTCTGCGGGTTCAGGCCGGCCGACGCTGCGCCATGCCGGGCTTCGTGCTGCAGGCCGCGCCGGCTCCGGCCGAGCTCGCCCTTCCCGCGATTCGCGTCGGCTTCACCGTCAGCCGCAAGGTCGGCAATGCCGTGGTCCGCAACCGGGTTCGCCGCCGGCTGCGCGAGATCGCCCGCATGGTCATTCCCGGCCAGGCCCGCTCCGGCCTCGACTACGTGCTGGTCGGCCGCCAGGGCGCACTGAAGCGCGACTTCGCGACCCTCAAGGTCGAACTGGTCGAGGCTCTGCGCCGATTGAAAGCCCTCGATCAGGCCCCCGGTTCAGCGACCTCATGACAGTGCCCATGTCCCTTGCGCCGGGCCCGGCAAATCGCCAGTTTCCCGGCCGCATGCTGTCTTCTGCCCTGCGCGGCGCGATCCGGCTGTATCAGCTTACGTTCGCCTATTTCTTCGTCGGCGCCTGCCGCTACGAGCCGTCCTGCTCGGCCTACGCCGTCGAGGCCGTGGAGCGTCATGGTGCCTGGAGAGGCGGCCTGCTCGCCGCGCATCGACTCTGCCGCTGCGGCCCCTGGGGCGGCCAAGGCTACGACCCCGTTCCGCCGAATTCCCGGCTCACCTGCTCGCCCGCAAAAGTGCGTTAAATGGACCAGAAGAATTTCATCGTCGCGATCGTGCTGTCCGTGCTGATCATCACGGGCTGGCAGTACGCCTTTCCCAGCAAGCCG
>CAWUOG010000691.1:0-1872 GCA_963923875.1 uncultured Alphaproteobacteria bacterium | reverse complement strand
TGCTCGCTGCCGCGCTCCAGCGAGGCGGCCAGCCGCAGCATCTCGATGCCGCCGGTGACGTTGGTGATGCGCGGCTTGCCTTCGGTCAGCGTGCCGGTCTTGTCGATCACCAGCGTGTCGACCTTCTCCAGCCGCTCCAGCGCCTCGGCGTTGCGGATCAGGATACCGGCGGCGGCGCCGCGGCCGACGCCGACCATGATCGACATCGGCGTGGCGAGCCCCAGCGCGCAGGGGCAGGCGATGATCAGCACCGACACCGCCGCGATCAGCGCGTAGCTGAAGGCGGGCGAGGGGCCCCAGATCATCCAGGCGGCGAATGCCACGACGGCGACCGCGATCACTGCCGGCACGAACCACGAGGCCACGATGTCGGCCAGGCGCTGGATCGGCGCGCGGCTGCGCTGCGCCTCGGCGACCAGGCCGACGATGCGCGCCAGCATGGTGTCGCTGCCCACGCGCTCGGCCTTCATCGTGAAGCCGCCGCTGCCGTTCACCGTGCCGCCGATCACCTTGGCGCCGGGCTGCTTGGCCGCCGGCATCGGCTCGCCGGTGATCATCGACTCGTCGACCGCGCTCGTGCCCTCCAGCACCGTGCCGTCGACCGGTACCTTCTCGCCCGGCCGCACGCGCAGGGTGTCGCCCACGGCGATGGCCTCGATCGCGACCTCGACGTCGTGACCACCGTCTTCGGAGTTACCCGCGCCGACCTTGAGCGCCGTGCGCGGCGCCAGCCCGAGCAGCGCCTTGATCGCGCCGCTGGTGCTGTCGCGGGCGCGCAATTCCAGCACCTGACCGAGCAGCACCAGCACCACCACGACCGCCGAGGCCTCGAAATAGACCGGCACCGATCCATGCCCGTCGCGCAGCGCCGCCGGGAACAGGCCGGGCGCCAGGGTGGCGATCATGCTGTAGAGCCAGGCCGCGCCGGTGCCGATCGCGATCAGGGTGAACATGTTGAGGGTGCGGCGGGCGATCGACTGCGCGCCGCGCACGAAGAACGGCCAGCCAGCCCAGAGTACGACCGGCGAGGCGAACGCCATCTGCAGCCACGCCGACATCTGCGGCGAGACGATCGCGTGCAGATCGACCAGATGGCTGCCCATCTCCAGCGCCACGACCGGCAGGGCGATGATCAGCCCGATCCAGAAGCGGCGCGTCATGTCCTGGAGTTCTTCGTTCGGTCCGCTGTCGAGCGAGATCTCGGCCGGCTCGAGCGCCATGCCGCAGATCGGGCAGCTTCCGGGTCCGACCTGGCGGATCTCCGGATGCATCGGGCAGGTGTAGATCGCGCCCGGCTTCACGGGCGCCGGCGGTGCGGCTTCGGCCGGCTTCAGGTAGCGCAGCGGCTCGGCCGTGAACTTGGCCAGACACTTCGGATTGCAGAAATAGTAGGTCGTGCCGTCGTGGACGGTGGTGTTCTTCGCGCCCTCCATCTTCACTTTCATGCCGCAGACGGGGTCGATCGCGGTGCCGGGGGCAATCCCGGGCGGGGTCGCCGGCGCGGCCGCATGAGAATGGGCATGTACGTGAGCGTGGGAATGTCCGGCGTGGCCGGCGCAGCAGGTCTTCGACATGACTTGCCATGTATACCCTACCCGGGTATAGTTCAAGCATGAACGCGCAGATGAAGAAATCGCAGCTTGCCCGCCTCAGCCGGATCGAAGGCCAGGTGCGCGGCGTTGCCCGCATGGTCGAGGAAGATCGCTATTGCATCGACGTCATCAACCAGGTGCGCGCGGTGCGGGCGGCGCTCGACAAGGTCGAGCAGGAGATCCTGCACGACCACCTGCAGCACTGCGTCGCACACGCCTTCCATGCCGGCGACGACCGCGAGCGCCAGGTCAAGATCGACGAGCTGATGGAAGTGCTCGA
>CAWUOG010000690.1:0-1876 GCA_963923875.1 uncultured Alphaproteobacteria bacterium | reverse complement strand
AGACGCGTTCGGGGCTGGCCGGCATATCGATGTGGGTAACACCGAACTCGGCCAGGGCATCGACCACGGCATTCATGATCACGCCCAGCGCCGGGGTAATGCCGCCCTCGCCGCCGCCGCGGAAGCCCAGCGGATGGTTGGTCGAAGGCACCTCGCTGAGCGACGTGACGAACAGCGGAAACTGGTCGGCGCGCGGCATGGCGTAGTCCATGAACGAGCCCGACAGGAGCTGTCCCGCCTCGTCGTAGCGGCAATGTTCCATCAGCACCTGGCCCGCCCCCTGGACGATGCCGCCATGGGCCTGGCCATGCAGGATCAGCGGGTTCACCGCGCGACCGACATCGTCGACCGTGGTGTAGCGCTCGATCCTCACCACGCCAGTCTCAGGGTCGATCTCGACCTCGCAGACATGCCAACCGTAGGGATATGACCCGACCCGGACGTTGGCGTCGCCGGCATCGGCGAGCGCGCCGTGCCGGTCCGCAAGCTCGACCAGACCGACCGAGCGGTCGGTGCCCTTCACCGTGAAACGGCCGGCGGCGAAGGCGATATCGGCTTCGCTCGCCTCGAGGTCCTGCGCCGCCAGCTTCAGCGCCTTGGCGACGATTCCCTGAGACGCCTTGTGAATGGTGATACCGGCCATGCGCATCGATCGGCCCGAGTGCGAGCCACCCCCGGCCCCCGGCCCCAGCAAATCGGTGTCGTGGCTGACGATCGACACCCTGTCGACCGGAATGCCCAGCCATTCGTGGACCAGCTGGGCGAATGAAGTGGCGTGCCCCATGCCCGCCGACAGGGTCCCGATCACGACTTCCGCGGTGCCGTCGCCGCGCACGGTCACCTCGGCACGCTCGTTCGGCACGCCGCTCTGCGATTCGATGTAGCCGCCCAGCCCGATGCCGCGCTTCAGGCCGCGCGCGCCGGAGGCCTTCTGCCGCTCGGGGTAGCCCGCCCAGTCGGCGAGCTTCAGCACTTGTTCGAGCGCGCCGGCATAGTCCCCGCTGTCATAAACAATGCCGAAGGCGTTGCGGTACGGCAGAGTCCTGATCAAGTTCCTGCGGCGCAGATCTATGCGATCGAAGCCATGTTGGCGCGCAGCCATGTCGATCAGCCGCTCGATCACGAACATGGTCTCGGGCCGACCCGCGCTGCGATAGGGCGCCGTGCACTGGCTGTTGCTCAGAACACCCCTCGCCCGCGCCACCGCTGGCAGGTCGTACAGGCTGGTCATCAGCTGCGTGCCCTTGGTCAGCGGGATGAACGAGGCGGTGTAGGCGCCGAGATTGCTGGTGGCGCTGGCGTGCAGGCCGAGGAACTTCCCGTCTTCGGCGAGCGCCAGTTCCGATTCCACCCGCAAGTCGCGGCCGGCATAGTCGCTGAGAAACGCCTCGCTCCTGTCGCAGGTCCACTTCACCGGCCGGCCGACCTTCTTCGACGCCCAGGCGACCAGCACGAACTCGGGATAGAGGAAGTTGCGGGTACCGAAATTGCCGCCGACATCATGGGCGATGACCCGCACCTGCTCGGGTTCGAGGCCGAGGATGAACGCAATCTCCTTCTTGGGCCGCACGATCGCGCCACCGCCGGCATGCACGGTGTAGCGGCCGGTCGCCGGATCGTAGTGGCCGAGTGCCGCGCGCGGCTCCATCGGCACGCCGGTGACGCGCTGGATGTCTGTCTCGATCCGCACGACAAAGGGCGCCTCGGCGAAGCCCGCCCGTGTGGCGCGCGGATTGCCGACCCGCGCATCGACCGCGATGTCGCCGATCGGCTTCAGGGTCTCGTAGACGATGACGATCGCCTCGGCGGCGTCGCGGGCCTGCGCCAGTGTCTCGGCGACGACGAAGGCCACCGCCTCGCCCACGAAGCGCACGGT
>CAWUOG010000689.1:0-1876 GCA_963923875.1 uncultured Alphaproteobacteria bacterium | reverse complement strand
CGCGAGGTTGCGATCGGGTCGTAGCAGACCATCAGGGAGCGCATGGTCGGCACGGTTTCGACCACGCCTTCGAGGCGGCCGGCCGCCTTGGCCGAGGCGATCGCGGCATGAAGCGCCATGACCCGCCCGTTGATGGCGGGAGAAATCTCGTTGCCGAACTCGACAGTGAAGGCAGTATCGCCGCAGGAGAGGTACCGGACGCTCACGCGTGCTAGGATAGCCGCTCCGTTTCAGGGAGTCTCCCATGGCCGCAGGCACCAACGCAGGCTTCGTCAACATCAACTCCGATCTCGGCGAGAGCTTCGGCCCGTGGGTCATGGGCAACGACGCCGATGTCCTGAAGATCGTGAAGTCGGCGAACATCGCCTGCGGCTTCCATGCCAGCGACCCGACGGTGATGGTCGACACGGTGAAGCTGTGCAAGGACAACGGCGTGTCGATCGGCGCCCACCCGGGGTTTGCTGATCTCCAGGGCTTCGGCCGACGTGCCATCAACCTCACCGTCAAGGAGCTCGAGGCCAACATCGCCTACCAGCTCGGGGCGCTGCAGGCGATCGCCGCGATGCAGGGGCTGAAGGTCACTCATATCAAGCCGCATGGCATGATGGGCAACATGTCGGCCGAGAGTGCGGAGATGTCCGAGGCAATCGCGCGAGCCACCAAGGCGATCGACCGCGACATCATCTTCCTCTGCCAGGCGAATACCGAGCAGGGCAAGGCTGCGCGCAAGATCGGCCTGCGCGCGGCAGAGGAAGTCTTCGCCGACCGCACCTATACCGACAAGGGCTTCCTGACGCCGCGCAAGGAGGCCAACTCGATGATCAAGGATCCGGCGGCAGCTGTCGCGCATGTCCGCCGCATGGTGGACGAGCAGGCGATCTACTCGACCTCGGGCAAGCGCATTCCCTGCCAGGTCGATTCGATCTGCGTGCACGGCGACGGCCCGACCGCCGTCACGGTTTCGACGGCCGTGCGCAAGGGCCTGGAAGCAGCCGGGGTGCGCATCGTCACGTTGCCCGAACTTCCGACGCTCAAGCACTGAACACCGAGTTGTGACCAGGACCGGCCCTGTGGGGCCGCCCGCTCTCGCGCATACTTGGCGAGCCGTTCGACAGAAACGGTTCTATCGGGAGAGAATATGATGCTCAAACTCATCGCGGCCGTCACGTCGGCATTCCTGCTGCTGTCTCCGATCGGCGCTTCGGCGCAGGCGCCGCCGCCCTATGGCGCGCCGATCACGCTCGAGGCTGCCAAGAAGGCGCTGGTTGCTGCCGAGGCGGAAGCCAAGAAAAACGGCTGGTTCATGGCGATCGCCATCGTCGACCCGGGCAGCCGGCTCGTCGCCTTCTCGCGCATGGACAATACCCAGATCGGCAGCATCGACATCGCGTTGGGCAAGGCGGTAACGGCAAATAACCTGCGCCGGCCGACCAAGGCGCTGCAGGACGGCATCGCCCAGGGCGGCGCCAATTTGCGCATGCTTGCCGCGCCGGGCGTCACTCCGCTCGAGGGCGGCGTCCCGATCATTGCCGACGGCAAGGTGATCGGCGCCATCGGCGTCTCCGGCGCCGCCAGCGACCAGGACGCCCAGTGCGCGATGGCCGGAATCGCCGCGGCCCTCGCGAAATAGTCAAGGGATCCAAATAGTCCCGCGGCCATAGGGTCGCGCTGCCTTGTCGGACACCGCCTCGCCGCTATAGTCCGCCCCGTCGCGTAATGGCGTGGAGGAGTGGCGTATGGCGGTGTTCGGTAAGGCCCAGTACATCAAGCGTGTCGAAGACGACCGGCTGCTGACCGGCACCGGCGGGTTCACCGACAATCTGAGCCGGCCGAACCAGGTCCATGTCGTCCTGGTCCGTTCCCCGCATGCGCACGC
>CAWUOG010000688.1:0-1877 GCA_963923875.1 uncultured Alphaproteobacteria bacterium | reverse complement strand
TTCGAGTCGAAGGTCTCGGCCGGCGCACTGGGCGACAACTTCCTGAGCTCCGAGTGCGTGTCGTGCGGCGCCTGCGTGCAGGCCTGCCCGACCGCGACGCTTTCGGAGAAGAGCGTGATCGAGATCGGCACGCCCGAGCATTCGGTGGTCACGACCTGCGCCTATTGCGGCGTCGGCTGTTCGTTCAAGGCGGAGATGCGTGGCGAGGAGCTGGTGCGCATGGTGCCGTACAAGGACGGCCAGGCGAACCGCGGCCATTCCTGCGTCAAGGGACGCTTCGCGTGGGGCTACGCGAACCACAAGGAACGCATCCTCAACCCGATGATCCGCGAGTCGATCGATCAGCCCTGGCGCGAAGTGAGCTGGGACGAGGCGATCGCCTACACCGCCTCCGAGTTCAAGCGCATCCAGGTCAAGTACGGCCGCGGCGCGATCGGAGGCATCACCTCGTCGCGCTGCACGAACGAAGAGACCTATCTGGTGCAGAAGCTGATCCGCGGCGGCTTCGGCAACAACAACGTCGATACCTGTGCCCGCGTCTGCCATTCGCCGACCGGGTATGGCCTCAGCAAGACCTACGGCACGTCGGCGGGCACGCAGAACTTCGACTCGGTCGAGCATACCGACGTCGCCCTGATCATCGGCGCCAACCCGGTCGCCGCGCATCCGGTCTTCGCCTCGCGTCTCAAGAAGCGGTTGCGCCAGGGCGCAAGGCTGATCGTCGTCGATCCGCGCCGCACCGAGATGGTGAAGTCGCCGCACGTCGAGGCCGACTATCACCTGGCGCTGAAGCCCGGCACGAACGCCGCGATCCTCAATGCGCTGGCCCATACGATCGTCTCCGAGGGCCTGCACGCGGAGAAATTCATCCGCGAGCGCTGCGACATGGATGCCTTCCAGCACTGGGTCGACTTCGTGATGCAGCCGGAGAACAGCCCGGAAGCCGTCGAGAAGATTTCCGGCGTGCCGGCCGAGACGATCCGTGGCGCGGCGCGACTCTACGCGACCGGCGGCAACGGCGCGATCTACTACGGCCTCGGCGTCACCGAGCACAGCCAGGGTACGACGACGGTGATGGCGATCGCCAACCTCGCAATGCTGACCGGCAATATCGGCCGCAAGGGCGTCGGCGTGAACCCGCTGCGCGGCCAGAACAACGTCCAGGGCGCCTGCGACATGGGCAGCTTTCCGCACGAGCTGCCGGGCTACCGCCACATGTCGGATGCCGCGACCCGCAACATCTTCGAGGATCTGTGGGGCCGCACGCTCGATCCCGAGCCCGGCCTGCGCATTCCCAACATGCTGGACGCCGCCGTTGGCGGCTCGTTCAAGGGCATCTACATCCAGGGCGAGGACATCCTCCAGTCCGATCCCGACACCAAGCATGTGTCGTCCGGCCTGCGCGCGATGGAGTGCGTCGTCGTGCAGGACCTGTTCCTGAACGAGACCGCGAACTACGCCCACGTCTTCCTGCCGGGCTCGACCTTCCTCGAGAAGGACGGAACCTTCACCAACGCCGAACGCCGCATCAACCGCGTGCGCAAGGTGATGACTCCCAAGAACGGCGGCCTCGCCGACTGGGAGATCACGATGAAGCTCTCGAACGCGATGGGCTTTCCGATGACGTACAAGCATCCGTCCGAGATCATGGACGAGATCGCGAAGACGACGCCGGGCTTCGCCAGCGTCTCCTACGACTTCCTCGACACGGTCGGCTCGATCCAGTGGCCGTGCAACGAGAAGGCGCCGATGGGCACGCCGATCGTGCACATGGACGGCTTCGTCCGCGGCAAGGGCAACTTCATGATCACGGCCTACGTGCCGACCGACGAGAAGACAGGTCCGCGCTTCCCGCTGCTGCTGACCACCGGCCGCAT
>CAWUOG010000687.1:0-1882 GCA_963923875.1 uncultured Alphaproteobacteria bacterium | reverse complement strand
GACGATGTAGGGCAGGCCCGCTTCCTTGACCTTGCGCACGGCAATGGTGGTGCGGGTGAGCTGCATCAGCGACAGGATGCCTTCCTGCATGCGCGCGCCGCCCGAGGCCGAGAACACGATCAGCGGCGCCTTGCGGCCGATCGCGAGGTTGGCGGCCATCACCAGCCCCTCGCCCACGGCGGTGCCCATCGAGCCCCCCATGAAGCCGAAGTCGAGCGCAGCAACCACGCTGATCCGGCCGCCCATCGGGCCGCTCGCCACGACCAGCGCCTCGCCGGTGCCTTCGTTCTTGCCCTGCGCCTCCTTCAGGCGCGCGTCATAGCGCTTGGTGTCGCGGAACTTCAGCGGATCGGCCGGCACCCGGGGCAGCGGATGCAGCTCGTACTTGCCCTCGTCGAACAGGTGCGGCAGGCGCTTCATCGGCCGTTGCCGCATATGGTGGCCGCAATGGGTACAGACCTCCTGGTTGGCCTCCCAATCGCGCGTGAAAAGCATCTGCTCGCATTTGGGACATTTCAGCCAGAGATTGTCCGGCGCTTCCTTGCGCGACACCAGGGCACGCAGCTTGGGCCGGACGAAATTGGTCAGCCAGTTCATGGCGGCTCTATCGCACGAATGACGGGAGGGGCCAAGGCTAACGCCAGAAGCCCCCGAACGCTGCCGGCGTCATCTCGGACGCCTTCTTAACCTGGCAGAAAAGCTTCTTGGCCTGATAGCTCTCGCAGAGCTTGGCCGCCGCTTCGGGTTGCAGGTCGGCGATGATGGCGGCCTGCCGGGTCGCCTTTTCGCGCGTCACCGGCAAGATCCATTCCTTGCCTAGGACATGCGTGCCCATTTCCGCCAACGCCGCCTGCCCCTTATCGAAGGCCACCTTGGCCGTGCGCCAGTCGCCGAAGGTGCCAAGCCAGGCCGCGTCGCCCGGCATGCTGTACTGGATCGCGCCGCACTCGCCGTAAGGCAGCACCGTGGGCGGCGTGCCGCCGTCATTGCGCAGCTGCCAGACCTTCGGCCGGTTGCCGCCGGTCTTCAGCGCATAGGCTTCGTCGAACAGGCGGATCAGGAACTCGTCACGCAGATCGGCCCGGCGGAAACCGAAGGCGACCGCGATCAGCCGGCGCCCGTCGCGCACCGCGCTGCCGACGATGTTGAAGCCCGAGGCGCAGATGAAGCCGGTCTTCATGCCGTCGGCATAGGGCGCGTAGAGTTCGACGAACTTGACGCCCGGACCGATCTTCTGCTTGCCGAACATGAACTCGCGGGTCTGGAAGTACGGGTAGTATTGCGGAAAGTCGCGCACCAGGGCGAGCCCCAGCAGGGCCAGGTCGCGTGCCGTGGTAACCTGCTGCGGATCGGGCCAGCCGTTGGCGTTGCGGAACTGCGTCGCCGTCATGCCGAGCCGCGCCGCCGTCTGGTTCATGCGTTGGGCGAAGCCCGCTTCCGAACCGCCGATCAGCTCGCCCAGCGCCACCGCGACATCGTTGGCCGAGCGCGCCACCAGCGCCTGGATCGCCTGCTCGACCGTGATGCTGTTGCCCGGCGCCACACCCAGCTTGGAAGGCTGCGCGGCAGCGGCATGCTGGGAAAACGGCACCGGCGAGGCCAGGTTCAGGTGTCCCGCCTTCAACTGCTCGAAGGTGAGATAGAGGGTCATCAGCTTGGTAAGCGACGCGGGATACCAGGGCGCGCCAGCGTTGCGCTCCAGAAGCGCCTCGCCGCTGGCGGCGTCGACCACGAGATAGGGGCCTGCCATCACCGGTCCGGTGGGCGAGGTGACCGCGGCGATCTGGGCAGCGGCGGGAAGCGCCGACAGGCCGAGCAGGCCCAATACACAGAGCAGAAGACGTTTCATTGCCGAAGACGGGAGAAGGGCCACATCTGAGAG
>CAWUOG010000686.1:0-1884 GCA_963923875.1 uncultured Alphaproteobacteria bacterium | reverse complement strand
GATCGTGATCATCTGGGATCCGACCGGAAGAAGGGAATGCGTTATGAAGACCATGTTCAAGCGTTTCATGAGCAACGAGAACGGCGCCACGGCGATCGAGTACGGCCTGATTGCGAGCCTGATCGCGGCGGGCATCATCACCGGCGTCACCCTGGTTGGCACCAACCTGGCGGCCAAGTTCACGTCCATCGCCGCCTCGCTCACCTGAAGTCGCAAACGCGGGACCGGGCGGAGAAAGACATCTCCGCCCTTTCCGCGCCCTCCGAGTTCCACGGCACGGATATGAGCGAACCATGTTGGAGCAAGCAGCCGTCGTCTCGGGCTTCCTGATCGTCGCCTTCGTACTGGTCCACGCCGCGGTTTCGGACATCGCGTTCTACCGCATCCGGAACTGGTCTCTCGCCATAGGCGCGGGTGCCTACCTGCCGGTGGCCCTGGTCAGCGGCCTCCCGGTTGCGACCCTGGTGGCTTCGGCCGCCGCCGCTGCGTGCGTCCTTGCGGTCGGCTTCGCCCTCTTCTGCTTCAACGTGATCGGCGCTGGCGACGTAAAGCTGGCAGCCGTGACCGTGCTCTGGTGCGGCGCCGACCAGACGCTGCCCTTCCTGATGAATACGGCGCTCGCGGGCGGACTCGTCGTCATCGGACTCTTTTTCGCCCGTCGCCTTGCCGCGAATCTCGGGATGACGTGGCTGTCGACCCTGCACTCGCTGCGGCCCGGCCGGAGCGACATTCCCTACGGTGTGGCGCTGGCGCTGGGCGGCTTCGCGGTCCTGCCCGCCACCGCCTGGATGCCGTGAAACAAGGAGCCGGTCATGCTCGGAAAAATCATTCGAACCCTGCTCGCCACCTCGGCCCTTGCCATGGGCGTGCTGGCCGCCTGGCTGTCGCTGTCGATCCGGCACAAGCAGGCCGAACCCGCCGTCGTCGAGCGCGTCGTCGCCGCGCCGACCCAGCAGATCCTGGTTGCCACCGAGGACCTCGCGCGCGGCAGCGTACTGACGGCGACGAACGTTACCTGGCAGACGTGGCCGGAGGCAGCCATCGCACCGGTCTACATCTCTTCGGCGGCTCGACCCGATGGCGCCAGCGAACTGGTCGGCATGGTGTTGCGCGAGCCGCTTGGCAAGGGACAGCCCGTGCGCGAGAGCCAGTTCCTGTCCGCCACCAACGGCTATTTGTCGAGCGTCCTGCCGGCAGGCAAGCGCGCAATGGCTGTCCGCATCTCGGCCGAGCACGCAGCCGGCGGCTTCGTCCTGCCGGACGATCGCGTGGACGTGATCAGTGTCATCACCATTTCCCACGCCCAGGGTGCCTCGCCGGCCGATCCCCGGCACCGCAGCCGCACTATCCTGAACAACATCCGCGTACTCGCGGTCGATCAGACGGTCGGTAACGATAAGCGCGCCAATGCCAACGCCGCGACCCGCCAGGAGCTGGCCGTGGTCGGCAAGACGGCAACTCTGGAAGTCGATGGCGCCGAGGCCGAGGCACTCGCCGCCGGCGAGGCCGCCGGCACCCTCGTGCTGTCGCTGCGATCCAACGCCGACCTCGCCGAGACCAGAAGCGCATCGCGCTATCCCGACATGCCCGTCCGCGTCATCCGCGCCGGCAAGGTCGACATCGCCGGCCGTTGACCCAGGTATCCACAGGAGCCGCTCCGATGTCTCTCGCCATCGCTTTCGGACGTACGCCCGGTCCGCAGCCCGCCCCCGATGTCCCGCCGCAGGCCGCCCGCTGGCTGCCGCGCCTCGTGATCCATGCCTACCACCAGCGCCCCGGCACGGCGGAAACGCTGCGCACTTTCGCGGCGGACCGGCGCCTCGCTCGCTGCACGGTCGAGATACAGGATGGAGGCATGGCGCGCGCGATCGCACGGTACCGGGA
>CAWUOG010000685.1:0-1889 GCA_963923875.1 uncultured Alphaproteobacteria bacterium | reverse complement strand
GGTGTGTCGGTCATCTGAGTTCCTCCTCTTATCGTTGCCTCAAAGCCGCCAGGCGGTCGATCTCGCGCCAGAATCCCGCGATCGTCTCGTCGACGATCTGTTGCACCGACTTGATCTCGTGGATCAGGCCTGCGCTCTCTCCGGCGGCACCCGAGGTGTTGTCGACGTCGCCGTTCACATAGAGCGCGTCGAGCGTGATGTTGCGCGCATGGCGTTCGCGCGTGCCCTCGGCCACACCGACCGAGTAGGGCGTGCGCAGGCCGCGTGAGCGGGCCCGCGGCGGATTGTCGGTCATGATCGTGCCGGTAATCGGCGCCGCCACGATGGCATTCTTGTAATTGACGTGCACCGGGCTCTCGAACGAGGCGACGAAACGCGTGCCCATGGTGACGCCCTCGGCGCCGAGCGCGAAGGCTGCCGCCATGCCGCGACCGTCGACGATTCCGCCGGCCGCCACGATGGGCACGTCGACCTTCTCGCGGACGGCCTGCAGCAGGGCGAAGGTGTGAACCTCTTCGGGGTTGCGGATGCCTGCGCTCTCCGCGCCCTCGACGATCAGCCCGTCGACGCCGGCATCCACCGCCTTCTGCGCCCCCCGGAGCGTCGCGGTCGCGTGATAGACGACGACGCCGGCGTCCTTCAGGCGCCGGGTGTACCGTGTCGGATCCCCGGCCGAGGTCGTCACGAAATGGATGCCCTGCTCGAGCAGCCACGAGATGATCGCTTCTTCTTCCTTGGGATCCATCTGCAGGTAACGGATCGGAAGATTGACGCCGAACGGCTGGTTGGTCGCCGCCCGAATCGCGCCGAACTCGCGTTTGGTGATTGACAGATCTCGGATCGAGTTCTCGAGCAGGCCCATGGCGCCCGCCGACGAAACTGCCGTCACCAGCGGGGCGCGGGCGATCCAGGTCATCGGCGACTGGAAGATCGGATAGCGCGAGCGCGTGTGCTGGATGACGCGATTGCCTTCGAACATCTCTCCCCCGGAATCCGTTCGGCCTCTTGCCTGATGCCGTTGTGTGCTTCGTATCACAACCCGCGCCCGAGGCGAGTCTGGAACCGTTTCGCCTTGTGGCGCATGCTCGGGCCAACGAGGGGAAACGCCATGCCGAGCACGCCGACATCGACCGCCATCAGCTCCCATCTTGTCGTCAGGCCTGACTGGCTCGCCAAGAGGCGCGAGACCGTGCTCGAGCCCGACCTGCCGATCATCGATCCGCATCATCACCTGATCGATCGGCCCGCGAGCGGCACCTATCTGCTGCCCGATCTGCTGGCTGACATCGGCAGCGGTCACAACATCGTGGCGACCGTCTATCTGGAATGGTTGTCGATGTATCGCGCCGACGGACCGGAGGAAATGCGGCCGGTGGGCGAAATCGAGTTCGCCAACGGCGTGGCCGCCATGGCTGCCAGCGGCGGCTACGGCAAGACGCGTGTCTGCGCCGGCATCGTGGGCCACGGCGAGCTCACTCTGGGAGCCGGCGTGAAAAAAGTGCTGGAAGCGATGATCGTCGCGGGCGGCGGCCGGTTTCGCGGCATCCGCTTCATCGCCTCAATGGATGCGGACCAGGCCCAATGGGGGGCCACGGCCGTGCGGCCGATGGGTCTGCTGCGGGACGCCAGAGTGCGCGAGGGATTCGCCCAACTGGCGCCGCTGGGCCTCACTTTCGACGCCTGGGTCTATCATCCGCAACTCGGCGACGTGATCGATCTGGCACGCGCCTTCCCGGGAACGCAGATCGTACTCAACCATGTCGGCGGCCCGATCGGGCTTGGCCGCTACAAGGGCAAACGCGACGAGGTCTTCGCCGACTGGAGCGGCAGGATTCGCGAGCTCGCGTCCTGTCCCAACGTCCACGTGAAGCTGGGCGGGCTCGGCATGA
>CAWUOG010000684.1:0-1889 GCA_963923875.1 uncultured Alphaproteobacteria bacterium | reverse complement strand
CGTGAAGCAACTGCGGGTTGGGGCCACGACCACGAACCTCTGGTCCACCGTGGGGTTCCCGGTGGACAACAGCGGCCGCCACGACGGTGCCAAGGACATCACCGGCACGACCCGGGCCGGGGGCACGGTGTTCAGGGTCATCGAGTTCGCGCCCGGGGTGACCCCGCGCAATCACCGCACCGATTCGATCGACTATGCGGTCGTGCTGTCCGGCAAGATCGACATGCCGCTCGACGACCAGATGGTGACGCTGAAGGCCGGCGATTTCCTGGTTCAGCGCGGCACCGTCCATAACTGGGTCAACCGCTACGACGAGCCCTGCGTGATCTGCTTCGTTCTGATCGACGCCAAGTCCGTCGAGCACGACGGCAAGAAGCTGCCCGCACACGGCTGAGGGCTCGTTCCTCCGGGAAGGGGAGAACGGCCCTGGGGATAGCTTGGGGACAGCCACAACGGGCCGTTCCGTGCGATCGGAACAGATCTAGAACTTGTGTCAATAAATTTAGTTTAATCAGCGGGTTATTTCCCGCCTTGTCGATAAGAACAAAAAGCGTACAGTGCGCGGCAACGGCCGATCCCCTCATGGACCCTGGGCCGGACTTATCCGCATTGAAGCGCCTGACAGGGGCGTGGGACATACGAAGGAGGCAGCCAATGTCGGCAGCTCTGAAGCTGGTTGAGAAAGAGGGCATGGAAAACAAGAACAAGGCCCTGGACGCGGCCCTGGCGCAGATCGAACGCGCCTTCGGCAAGGGTTCGATCATGAAGCTGGGCCAGCGCGAGGCGCTGGAGATCGAGGCGATCTCGACCGGTTCGCTCGGCCTCGATATCGCGCTCGGCATCGGCGGCCTGCCCAAGGGCCGCATCGTCGAAATCTACGGCCCGGAAAGCTCGGGCAAGACCACGCTCGCGCTGCATGTGGTGGCCGAGGCCCAGAAGAAGGGCGGCGCCTGTGCCTTCGTCGATGCCGAGCATGCGCTCGACCCGGCCTACGCCAAGAAGCTCGGCGTCGACATCGACAACCTGCTGATCTCCCAGCCCGACGCCGGCGAGCAGGCGCTCGAGATCGCCGACACCCTGGTCCGCTCCGGCGCGATCGACGTGCTGGTGATCGACTCGGTGGCAGCCCTGGTGCCGCGCGCCGAGCTGGAAGGCGAGATGGGCGACGCGCTGCCCGGCCTGCAGGCCCGCCTGATGAGCCAGGCGCTGCGCAAGCTCACGGCCTCGATCTCCAAGTCGAACACGCTGGTGATCTTCATCAACCAGATCCGCATGAAGATCGGCGTGATGTTCGGCAGCCCCGAGACCACGACCGGCGGCAATGCGCTCAAGTTCTACGCCTCGGTCCGCCTCGACATTCGCCGCATCGGCGCTCTCAAGAACGGCGATGACGTCGTCGGCAACCACACCCGCGTCAAGGTGGTGAAGAACAAGGTGGCGCCGCCGTTCAAGGTCGTCGAGTTCGACATCATGTACGGAGAAGGTGTCAGCAAGACCGGCGAGCTGATCGACCTCGGCGAGAAGGCCGGGGTGGTCGAGAAATCGGGTTCGTGGTTCTCCTACGACGGCCAGCGCATCGGCCAGGGTCGCGAGAACGCCAAGAAGTACCTCAAGGACAATCCCGAGGTCGCGGCCACGATCGAGAAGAAGGTTCGCGAGAACGCCGGGATCCTCGCCGCCGCCCTCGACGGTTCCAAGGAAGACGACGAAGAAGACGAGGATTAGTCGTCGCTGGGCGAGGGTCTCAGCCGCTCTCGCCCTTCACAAGCAGCCAAACTTCTTAGGGTCCGGATCCCCCTGTCTCCGGCCCTCGGGCGGTGCTGTCCCCCCACGCGCAGCACCGCCCCCTCTTTTTCAAAGCCCGGCGAAGGTCGGGCTTTGAAAAAGAG
>CAWUOG010000683.1:0-1896 GCA_963923875.1 uncultured Alphaproteobacteria bacterium | reverse complement strand
GGTCTGGTTGGGCAGGACGGAGGACGCGGCAGGCTTCAGGAGGACGTCATCAAAGGTGAGCGCTTCCTGAAACTGCTTCATGCCAACCTCCGGACAAGTACCGAATAAAAAACCGGCGGCCCTGGGTAGGACCGCCGGGTTGGCGAGCCGTTATACATACTGGCGCGCGTAAGCCAAGCTTTGGTTTATCCCCGTTGCGTTTCCCTTTGCGTTTCGCGGGCCCCTACATCCCCCCGATGAAATCGCGTTTCCCGACATCGATGCCGGCCTGGCGCAAGATTGCGTGCGCCGTGGTGCAGTGGAAATAGAAGTTCGGCATGGCGAAATGCAGCAGGTACTGCTCGCCCGTGAGCTTCAGCGGGTTGCCGGCGATGGTGAGCACGATCTCGCGGCCCTCGCTGCCGTCGATCTGCGCCGGGGCGAAGCCCTTCAGGTAGGCCAGCACGGCCGCGATCCGGGCCTGCAGCTCGCCCAGGGTCTTCTCGGCGTTGGCCGGATCGGCCGGCACCTCGACGCCCGCGAGCCGGGCGGCGCTCTGCTCGGCGAAGCGGGCGGCAAGCTGGACCTGGCGGCTGAAGGGCAGCATGTCGGGGATCAGGCGCGTGCCCATCAGCACCGCCTCGTCGACCTTCTTGCCCGCGGCCCAGGCGGCGCCCTTGTCCAGTTCCTTCGAGATCGCGGCGAGCTGGCGCTGATAGACCGGCACCGACGCGGCATACATTCCAAGAGGCATTGTCACACTCCAGAGTTCTGACTGGCCGGGACCCTAGCACCGTCCCGGCAGGATGCGCCTTCGTTTCGCAGTCCGAGCCGTTGGAATTCAGGGCCCATGCAGCGTAAAAGAGCCGCGGCCAACGACCGGCACCGTACAACCAACAAGAACCCGCCCGCTCTCATGTCCCCTTTCCTCAAAAACACCGCCCTCTTCCTGTGCGTGGTCGCGATCTGCGGCTGGATGTTCGAGGGCGTGACCCGGCTCGTGATCGACAATGGGCTGACCTACGAACTAGAGATGTGGAAGTACGCGACCGACGTGAAGGAGCGCGACACCCGTCCCGATCAAGGCCACCGACATGGCGCCAACCGCCAGGCCTCGCTGATGAACGTCGACGTGCGCACCAACGCCCAGGGGTTCAGAGGGCCCGCGATCGCCGCGCAGGCCGCCCCCGGCGTCGCGCGGATCGCCTTCGTCGGCGACTCGACGACCATGGGCTGGGGTGTCGCCGAGAAGGAGACCTTCGCCAACCAGGTCGTCGAGATGCTGGCCAGGCAGGGCTACAAGGTCGACGGCTTCAACGAGGGCGTCGGCAACTGGAACACCACGCAGGAGCTGACCAACTTCCGCGAGGTTGGCGCGAAGATGAAGCCCGATATCGTGGCGCTGACCTACTTCATCAACGACGGCGAGCCGATGCCGACCTACAAGGAGGAGAGCTGGCTCGATCGCAACTCGGCGGCGTGGATCGTGATCAACTACCGGCTCGACTCGCTGATCCGCGCCTTCGGCGAGCGGCCGGACTGGAAGAAGTATTATCGGGACCTCTACAAGGACGATGCGCCGGGCTGGCAGGCGACGCAGAAGGCGCTGAAGGGATTTGCCGAGACCGCGAAAGCGATCGGCGCGAAGATCGTGGTGTTCCACCTGCCCGAACTGCGCGAGCTGAAGCCCTACCCTTTCCCGGACGTCACTGAAAAAGTGAAGAAGGCGGTCGACGCCGCCGGCATGCCGTTCGTCGACATGCTGCCGGCGGTCGAGACCCTGGAGCCGGCCAGCCTCTGGGTGACCGTTCCCGATCCGCATCCCAACGGCAAAGCCGACATCGCCTTCGCTACCTTCATGGTGAAGACCCTGGCGCCGATGCTCGACGAGCTGTGCAAGACGCAGAACAAAGGCTG
>CAWUOG010000682.1:0-1896 GCA_963923875.1 uncultured Alphaproteobacteria bacterium | reverse complement strand
GAGGCCGTGTCGAACTTCGAGCCGGCATTGGCCAGCCGCGACAGCACCTGAGCCGCCGGATTCGCCTTCACGGCGTAGAAGATGTGAGCGGCCGGCAGCAGCTCCTTCATCCGCCGGTAGTTGTACTCGACCAGATCGAGGTCGATCACCAGGCAAGGGGTCTCGGGCTGCTGCTCTCGGAGATACTTGAAAATACGCTCGGTCATCGCTGGGGGGTTCCCCGTCTCAGAAGGTCGTATTGTGGGAAAAGGTGAGTAACGCGGACGGCGGTGCCTGAAAGGGCAGCGCGCGTCAGCCGATACTCGACGGAGAAAGGTCCTGCAGGACCGGCTTGGACTCGGAGGCCCGGCCAACTCTCAAGGCGAGAGCGACAACCGGGCGAATGACACGATAGCGGGGAGCACGCCCCGCGCGGCAAGCAAACATATCAGAAGGTCCCTTCCAGACCCGGCCTCGTCGCTCGACTGAAACGGGTCGAACGGCTTATCCGGCACTGCCAAAAAGGACGCTTTCCGTCGTTGCGTAACCACTATGGGCCAGCGGCACGTGCGTGGGCGTCTGATTGCTATCTACAACTAATCGACGCGCATACAAGAAGATTCTGTCCCACAACGATAATTTTTGGGGGACTAGTGTTGCAAACACCACACAAGCCTCTCGCGATCAGCCGCGCGGCACGCCCGTGCCGGGCAAGCGGATCGACGCGGCGAGGACCGTGAGCGGCACCAGCATCGCCGCCGACGCGATCAGCGCGGCCTGCACGCTCCACAGACTGGCGACCTTGCCCCACATCAGCGAGCCCACGACCATCGAGCCGAAAAACACCATCTGGTGTACCGCCATGCCGCGCGCCCGCATGAAGTTGGGAAGCGCCATCTGAACCGACGCACCGTTGTTGGCGATCACGGTCATCCAGCAGAAGCCGTTCACCACCACCACGATGCCGACGACCAGAGGTGTCATGGCCAGCGCCGCGATCAGGATTGCCGCCGCCGTGGTGCCCATCGCCCAGATGTTGGCACGATCGGCGCCGACCAGCCGGTTGACGGTCGGCATCATCATGGCGCCCGCCACGGCGCCCACGCCGAACACCGCGTAGAGGATGCCGAACGAGAACTCGTCCAGCCCCAGCTCGAAGCGCCCGATCACCGGCAACAGGGTACCCATCGAGATCCCCGGCACGAAGAAGCAGACGCCGCGGGCGAAGATCGCCTTCAGCATCGCCGAACCGCGCACGAAGGCGATGCCGTTGCGGGCGGCCTCGGCGAAGCCCTCGCGGCGCTGGGCGGCGCGCGCCTCGGCCGGCCGCTTCCAGGCCCGCATTGCCAGGATCACGCCGACATAGGTGAAGGTGTTGATGGCGAACAGCAGGAACACGCCGACCAGCCCGAGCAGGATCTGGCCGATCACCGGGCCGACCGTGCGGGCAAGATTGAAACCGGCCGAGTTGAGCGCGATCGCGGGCCGGAGCTGGGGGCCCGAGACGATCTCCGGGACCACCGCATGCCAGGCTGGCGCATTCATGGCGTTGCCCAGCCCCATCAGGAACGACAGCGCCACCAGGTTCCAGGCATTGAGCAGGCCGAAGAAGGCCAGGATCGCCAGCGTCGCCGCCACGCCCATCATCCAGAACTGGCAGAGGATGATGTAGCGCCGCCGCTCGAAGCGGTCGGCCAGGATGCCGGCCAGGAAGCAGAACAGGAACATCGGCAAGGTGCCGGCGGCCGACAGCAGCGCCACGAAGATCGGCGCGCTGGTCAGGCTGGTCATCTCCCACGCCGCGCCGGTGGTCTGCATCCAGCCCCCGACGTTCGACATCAGGTTGGCGATCCACAGCCCGAGGAAGGCGCGGTTGGCCAGCGGCGCGAACGCCGAGGGATGACGGGCCGGTCCGGC
>CAWUOG010000681.1:0-1900 GCA_963923875.1 uncultured Alphaproteobacteria bacterium | reverse complement strand
CTGCTGGCCAGGCCTCGCGATCGTCGACCTCGACCCCGGCGGTGAAGGAATCGCCCACCGCCAGGATTGGCGGCCGCGGGTCGGCGACCGGCGCGATCAGCCGGTAGCCTGCACCATCGGTGCTGTAATGCGGTGAGACGAATCCCGGAACCGGTGCCCAGCCGAGCGTGGCGTCCCAGGCATGACTGCAGGCAGGCCAGCCCCGGTCGGCCCGCACGTGCTCGGCAATCCGGTTGGGCCAGTACAACAGCAGGCTGAAACCACCCCGCCACAGGCGATAACCAACCTCGAGCCCGGCCAGGCTGACGGCGATCGAGGCCACGACCAGGATGACTCGTGCGGCGATCTCGCCGCGTCGCGTCACGCCCGGGGCCCCAAGGCGCCCGCGGATTGCAGGCCGGCGATCTCGCGCGCGCCGTAACCCAGCGCGGCCAGCACTTCAGTATTGTGCTGGCCGATGCCGGGCGGATCGCTGACCAGCGGCGGCCGCCAGCCGAACATCTGGAACGGCAGCAAGGGCAGGCGGGTCTGCACGCCGCCCGGCAGGGTGGTCGGTGCCAGCGAACCGTTCGCCAGCAGGTGCGGATGGTCGAACAGATCCTGCGGCCGGGCGATCGGAGCGAAGGAAATGTCGGCGTCGAGGCACATCTGCTCGAGCGCGGCCTTGGTGTAGGTCTTGAAGACCTCGGCGACCTTCGGCACGAGCCACGGCCGCGCCTCGATGCGCTGGTTGTTGGTCGCCAGCCGGGGATCGGCGGCGAGTTCTGCCTGCTTGAAGAACTCGCAGAAGCGCTTCCACTGGCCGTCCGAGGTGATGCCGATGAAGACCTGCTGGCCGTCCGACGTATTGAACACTTCATAGACGGCCCACGACGAGACACGTTCGGGCATCGGCGGCGGCGGTGCGCCATTGATGGCGGTGATCGCGAGGTGCTGGCCCATGAGGAACACCACCGATTCGAACAGCGCGCTCTCGACCAGCCCGCCCTTCCCGGTCCGGTCGCGCTGCTTCAGCGCCAGCACCGTGCCGAAGGCGCCGAACATGCCGCCCACGATATCGATCACAGACGTGCCGGCGCGCAGCGGCCGCCCCGACGGCCCGGTCATGTAGGCGAGCCCGCCCATCATCTGCACGACCTCGTCGAGCGCGGGCCGCTTCTCGTAGGGGCCGGGCAGGAAGCCTTTCAGGGCGCAGTAGACCAGGCGCGGATTGATCTTCTCGAGGTGCTCGGGCCCCAGGCCGCGCTTGCTCATCGACCCCGGCGCGAAATTCTCGATCATGACGTCGGCCGACTTGAGCAATGTTTCGAGCACCTTGCGACCCTCGGCGCTGTCGGCATCGAGGGCGAGACTCTTCTTGTTGCGATTGAAATAGCCGAAGAAGCCCTGGCCGAAACCCTTCAGCTTGCGGGTGCGGTCACCGTCGACCGGTTCGACCTTGATCACTTCGGCGCCGAGATCGGCCAGGATCATGCCGCAGGACGGCCCGAGGATGGTGTGCGTGAGTTCGACGACGCGGACGCCCTTCAGCGGCGGTTCGATGGCGGAGTTCATGGCCCTTCCTCTAGTCCTTGCCGGGTTTGGCCGTCCAGCGCGGTGGCAGCAGCTTGGCATCGAGGACGAAGGGACCGCTGTCGTTGGTCAGCCGGACCCGGCCAAGCCCGGGCAAGTCTCCCGGCAGGTCGTAGGTGCTGCGGAAGTGGAGTTCCGAGCGCAACGCCACCTCGGGATCGGCGGCGCGGAACGGACAGGTGAAGCTCGCGTGTTGGCCGGGTTCGAGCCGGGCCGGGATTCGAGAGACGTTCGCCGCGACCGGCGGCATGGCCGGCGCATCCACTCCGACCAGCACGCAGTCGATCGTCAGACGAGCGAGTGGAAACCATTTGCTGGTGTTCTCGAC
>CAWUOG010000680.1:0-1907 GCA_963923875.1 uncultured Alphaproteobacteria bacterium | reverse complement strand
GTAGGAGAAGTCCTCCGAGGCCATAACGAAGGGCCCCTCCCGATTCATGTTATCGGTCCCGACGATCTCGGCCGCCACGTCGGCGATGAACTTCACGGCATCCTTGTCGTTGACCAGCGGCGGGAAGACCACGCGCACATCGGGTTTGGCGACGCCGCCCAGGGTCTTGGCGATGCCGGTCGAGATCGTCTCGATGCGCTCCTTCACGAGCGCCATCGTCTCCTTCTTGAACGCGCGGATGGTGCCGCGCAGGACGGCCTCGTTCGGGATCACGTTGTAGGCGTCGCCGGCGTGCATCTGGGTGACCGAGATCACCGCCGAATCCAGCGCCGCTACGCTGCGCGACACAACGGTCTGAAGCGCCGAGATGATCTGCGTGGCGATGATCACCGGATCGACGCCGCTTTCCGGCCGCGCGCCGTGCGCACCCTTGCCGGTGATGTGGATGTCGAACAGGCCGCCGCCCGCCATCTGAGGACCAGAGCGGATGGCGAACTTGCCGACGTCTAGCTTGGGCCTGTTGTGCATGCCGAAGATCTGCTCGCACGGGAACTTGTCGAACAGCCCGTCCTTGACCATCGCCTCGGCACCGCCGCGACCTTCCTCGGCGGGCTGGAAGATGAAATGCACCGTGCCGTCGAAGTTGCGCGTCGCCGAAAGATACTGAGCAGCGCCCAGCAGCATCGTGGTGTGGCCGTCGTGGCCGCAGGCATGCATGCGGCCCTTGTGCTGGCTGCGGTGATCGAACGTATTGTATTCGTCCATCGGCAGCGCATCCATGTCGGCGCGCAGTCCGATCGCCGTGGGATTGTTGCCGACGCGGATCGTACCCACGACGCCGGTCTTGCCGATACCCGTCGTAACCTCGCAGCCCCACTCCTTGAGCTTCTTCGCGACGATCTGGGAAGTGCGCTCTTCCTCGAAGCCGAGTTCGGGGTGAGCATGGATGTCGCGCCGGATGGCGGTCAGCTCGGCGGCAGCAGCGGCGATCTTGGGTTCGATGTTCAGGGGCATCAGCGGGACTCCAACAGGAAGGACGTGATTACACGACGAAATTCGCCGCCATGCACGCTCGGAAAAAAGTGTCCGCCGTCGGGCAGCACGTAGGCGCGCGCATTCGGGATCAATCGCACCAGCTCCTCAGTGAAATAGAGCGGCGTCACCATGTCGTCGCGGGCGCAGATCGCAAGCGAGGGCGCCTTGACCTTCTGGAGCTGCTCGAGCCGGTCGTGCGCCACAATGGCGGCGATGCGCGACAGCACGATCTCGGGCTCGGGGATGGTCTCCTTCGCCCGCGCCTCGGCAGCGACCAGGTCGGCGTCGTGATCGCGGATCCAGGACGGCATATTGAGCGCCAGCGCGCTCGACTTCGTGTAGGCCTCGGGCCCAAGTTCGCGCAGCATCAGGGCGCGCACCTCGAACAGGCGGCGAAAAAAGGCGTCGGTCTTGGCCCAGGTCGCCGACAGGACCAACCGGTCGATGCGCGGAGCGTGCTCGATCGCCAGCACCTGGCCCATCGCGCCGCCGGTCGAGTGGCCGCACCAATGGACCTTGTCGAAGCCCAGCCCGTCGATCAGCTGCAGCGCGTCGTCGGCCATCTGATCGACGGAATATTTGATCTTCGACAGGCTGCTGCGCGCCGTGCCGCGATGATCGTGCAGCACCACGGTGAAGTGCCTGGACAGCTCCGGCACATGGGCATCCCAGAAGCGGCTGTCGCCGCCCAGGCCCGGCACCATAAACAGCGCCGGCCCGCTGCCATGCCGCTCGTAGTAGAGCTCCGCGCCATCGCGCAATTTCAGGTGCGGCATCGGGCTCTCCTGGCTCGCTGCATTGCGCGATTGCCCTGCCAGACGGGATGGCTAAGCTCTCGCGCGTGAACGGTGTCGAAGGAAACAGCAAGATGC
>CAWUOG010000679.1:0-1907 GCA_963923875.1 uncultured Alphaproteobacteria bacterium | reverse complement strand
GTGATCTTCCGCAACGCGCCGCAGTGGTTCATCGCCATGGACAAGCCGATCCCCGAGATCGGTGGCACGCTCCGCGAGAAGGCGCTGGCGGCGATCGATGCGACCCGCTTCGTGCCGCAGGCCGGCTACAATCGACTGCGGTCGATGATCGAGCAGCGTCCGGACTGGTGCGTGTCGCGCCAGCGCGCCTGGGGCGTGCCGATCGCGGTGTTCGTCAACAAGAGCACCGGCGAGCCGCTGCGGGATCCGGAGGTGATGGGACGGGTGGTCGAGGCCTTCAAGACCGAGGGTGCCGATGCCTGGTTCGAGAGCCCTCCCGAGCGTTTCCTCGGCAACAAGTACAAGGCCCAGGACTTCGAGCAGGTCAGGGACATCCTGGACGTCTGGTTCGATTCGGGCTCGACGCACGCCTTCACGCTCGAAGGCAGCGCCGACCTGAAGTGGCCGGCCGACCTCTATCTCGAGGGTTCTGACCAGCATCGTGGATGGTTCCATTCATCGCTGCTCGAGAGCTGCGGCACGCGCGGCCGCGCGCCCTACGATGGTGTGCTGACGCACGGATTCACGCTCGACGAGCAGGGCCGCAAGATGTCCAAGTCGCTGGGCAACATCACCGCGCCGCAGGTGGTGTGCGACCAGTACGGCGCCGACATCCTGCGCCTTTGGGTGGTCGGCACCGACTACACCGAGGACCAGCGAATCGGACCGGAGATCCTGAAGCACCAGGCAGAGGCCTATCGCCGCCTGCGCAATACCCTGCGCTACCTGCTGGGCAGCCTCGACGGCTACTCGGCGGCGGAGAAGGTCGAGCCAAAGGACATGCCCGAGCTCGAGCGCTGGGTGCTGCATCGCCTGAGCGAGCTCGACGCGATGTTCCGGCCGGCGGTCGACGACTACGACTTCCACAAGATTGCGACCGAGCTGCACAATTTCTGCGCAGTCGATCTCAGCGCCTTCTACTTCGACATCCGCAAGGACTCGATCTACTGCGACGCGGCGTCGTCGCCGCGCCGGCGTGCCGCGCGCACGGTCATGGCCGAGCTGTTCTCGTTCCTGACCGCATGGCTTGCGCCGATCACCTGCTTCACCGCCGAGGAAGCCTGGCTGGCGCGCCCAGGGGACGTTCCAGACGGTGGCAAGGACAGCGTGCATCTGCGCCTTTATCCCGCGATACCCGCGTCATGGAACGATGCCGCACTCGGCGAGAAGTGGAAGACCGTACGTGCGCTTCGCCGGGTCGTCACGGGCGCGCTGGAATTGGAGCGTGCCGAAAAGCGGATCGGCTCAAGCCTTCAGGCGGCGCCGCATGTCCATGCCGCGCCGGAGTACATCGCCGCAATGAAGGGGCTGGATCTTACCGAGATCTGCATTACGTCGGGCGGCGATCTGGTCTCTGGCGAGGTGCCGGCGGGCGCCTTCACGCTGCCCGATGTGGCAGGCGTGGGCGTGGTGCCCGGTCTCGCCGCCGGCAACAAGTGCGCGCGCTGTTGGCAGGTGCTGGAAGAAGTCGGCAAGTCGGCCAGCCACCCGCTGATCTGCGTTCGCTGCGAAGAGGCGGTGGCATGAGGGCGCGGTCGTGAGGCCGATCGACCGACAGGCGATGAGTCTGGTCGTCCTGACCCTCGTCATCGATCAGGTCTCCAAGCAGCTGCTGCTGAACTACCTGTTCAAGGCCGGCCAGATCGTATCGGTCATCGACGGCTACTTCCGCCTGGTCGTGGTGTGGAATCGCGGCGTCAGTTTCGGCCTGCTGGGCGGCGACCGCGCCCTGCCGCCGTGGGCGCTGTCGATGGTTGCCGTGGCGGTATGCATCGGCCTTTTCATCTGGCTGCGGCGAACCGACCGCCTGTTGAACGGCTGGGGTATCGGCCTTGTCATGGGGGGCGCCATCGGCAATGTTATCGACC
>CAWUOG010000678.1:0-1908 GCA_963923875.1 uncultured Alphaproteobacteria bacterium | reverse complement strand
CGCGCCGTCGCGCGGCCTGCGCGGCCTCTTCCGCCGTCGCCTCGGCACGGTCGGGCAAACCCGCCTGCATCTGCACCCAGGCAAGGTCGGCGAGCATGCGGGCTTCGTTTTCCAGGCCGGCATTCCGCTGGCGGGCGAACCGCAACGTGTCGCTGAGCAGCGTCGTGGCTTCCGAATGGCGTCCGTTCATCGCCAGCGCGAGTGCGTTGAAGGCACGGCCGTACACGAGGAGGTATGGGTTGCCGCTCTTGTCGCCGATGGCCTGTGCGATGGCGCCGTGCTTCTCGGCGAGCGCCGCCTCGCCACGTCCCCAGGCGATATCAACCATCGTGCCGTGACCGAGCAAGCGATGCAGCGTGTCAACGACGGCCTCATCGCCCGAGATCAGCTCTTCGGCGAGCGCGCGCGCCTCGTCGAAGCGGCCCATCATGGCCAGCACCTTGCTGCGCAGGCCCTTGATCCAGATCGCCACGGCGAATCCCAGGGTCTGCTGATCGACCTCCTCGACCTTGTCGGCATGTGCGAGGGCAAAATCATTGTCGGCCATCGCGCCCGGCAGATCGCCAGCTAGCCAACGCGCATGGCAGCGGATGGCCGACAGCACCGCTAGCAGGCCGACATGCTTCTGCGGGTCGAGATGCTTCATGGCGTCGGTGACGGTCGCCACATAGTCGACCGCCGACCCCGAACTGGCGAGCGAGCGGCCGTAGGCGGCGGTGACCAGCGTGACGGCCCGCATGTCGCCCAGCGAGGTCGCAATGCCGAGCGCCTCGGCATGGAACGGCTCGGCTTCGTCGGCGGTCAGTCCGACACGCCAGGAAAAGTTGACGATCTGGCCGCTCGCCATAAGCAGCGGGTAGCGGGCCGGCCCTTCCAGCGGCAGGCCCAGCAGAAGGCGTCGCACGCGCTTCCACGCTTCCAGCGCTTCGCCGGGATCGCGCGTGCCGTGCCACATCGCCGACTTCATGTTGTATGAAGCGGCTTGTGCGGCGTTGCCGGCCTCTTCGAAATGGTAGGCGACGAAGCTCGCCTGGGCACCGCCGGGGTCCGGCAATGTCTTCTCGAGATCGGCCGCGACCGAGGCATGCAGCGCACGCCTGCGCTCCGAGACCAGCGAGCGGTACACGACCTCCTGCACCATCGGGTGCTTGAAGGCAAAGCCTGCGCCGGAACCGCCCGAGGTCTCGTAGACCAGCCCGGCGAGCGACAGGCGATGAAGAGCCGCGCCGACCACATTTGAGGCGATGCCCGCCACATGCTCGAGTACCGCGACCCCGAATTCGCGCCCGACCACGGCGGCGGTCTGTAGCAAGATGCGCTCTAGCTCGGGCCGGCTGTCGACGCGCGCGCTGACGATCGCCTGTACGTTGTCGGGAATGAGCTTCATGTCGGGTTCGCGCACCAGGCGATAATTGCCGAGGCTGCCCGTGAGATTGCCGCTCTCCTCGAACTTGCGAACCAGTTCCTCGATGAAGAATGGATTGCCGCGTGCGCGGTCGGCGATCAGCGGCAACAGCGAGGTCGTCGAGGCATCGCTGCCCAGCAGATGGCGGGCAAGCTCATTGGCGGCGTTCTGGCGCAATGCGGGAAGGGAGATCTGTTCGTAGTTCTCGATGCGCATCCACGGCGCGGCATAGCCCGGCCGGAAATTCACCAGCAGCAGCAACCGCGTGCCGGCCAGCGAATCGGCCACCACTTCGAGAAGCGATTCGCTGCCGGAGTCGAGAAAGTGCAGGTCCTCGATCAGCAGCACCGCGGCGTTGTTGCGGCTTGCCATGCGCACCAGGCGCCGGAAAAAGCCGTTCAGCCGGTCGCGACGCGCACCGGGATCGATCCGCTCGCGTGGCTGGCCTGGATCGGCGACACCCAGGAAGTCGAAGATCAGGGGCAGCTCGGCCGCCAATCCGG
>CAWUOG010000677.1:0-1912 GCA_963923875.1 uncultured Alphaproteobacteria bacterium | reverse complement strand
TACTCCCCGATTACGGGAGCAATGATCTGCCGACCCCGGCGAGCGACCTTGAGCCAGATCAAGCCGCCGGTGGGCAAATCGGCAGGACCGCCTGCGACAGGGCGCCGCCTCTCGGCCGGCCGGCGGTCACTTCTGCCGCCACCTGCCGTCTTCGCCGAGCACCCAGCTGCCGGGAGGCAGCTTGCGAAGGATTTCGGCCGCATAGATCCGGCCGATCGCATCGACCGGCACCTTCTGGGCGGCCGCCCGCTCGGCGTAGAGCGCGCGGCGCTCCGCATTGACCTGCTCCACGAGCGACTGAATGCCCGCGGGTGCCGCTCCATGGACGGCGGCATAGCCGTCGAATCGCTCCCCGACCTGTCCGGCCGCGCGCGCTGCGTCGAGCATGCCCTGGGCCCGTGCAAGGCCGGCCGGCACCGCCGTCAGGACGGCCATCGAGAGGACGAACGTGCGCCTAGAATATCGGCTTGGTCTTGACGTCATTGGTCGCCTCCTTCTCGATCTTCAGGCGCACATCGGCGTCGAGCTTGATGTTGAGATTGATGGTGATGGGATCCTTGGGCGCCACGACCTCGACCTTCGGCGTGCACGCCACTACCCCGGCGAGGGCAAGCAGCGCGGCCAATGGCCGGCGTGGACCGGTGAACGCAGGCGACATCGCGGGTGAACCTCTCTCTATCGTTGACGCAACAGTTCGTGCACGGTCTCGACGCCACGTAGCGCCATCTCCGCCAGGCGATCGAAGTTGCTTTCGAGCCTGATGTTGAAATTGATCTTCTGTCCCTTGAGCGCCGAGGCCGTCGGGTTCTGGCCTTGCAGGCGCAGCAGCAGGCTGCCGGTGCCGCCTTCGCTGCGGTCGAAGTCGATGGTGAGTACGTCGTAGTGGAAGTCGCCCAGGGTCTGCAGGGCATCGCGTACCCTCGGATCTGCGCCGCCGACACGTTCGAGCAGCCAGCTGTTGTTGATGTCGAGTTCGCCGGGGCCGCTCGCCGCCAGGCGGCTGTCGTCGATCGAGATCTTGCCGCCGCGCATCTGGAGCGCGACATCGCCCTCGATGCGTCCGGCGCCGGTCATGCCCTCGACGTTCAGCAGACGGAAGGCCTGTTCGAGCTCGACGCCGGCAAAGTGCAGCTTGGTGGTGAAGTTCGGATGGGCGGGATCGATCGTGAAGGGCGACGCCGTGATCCGTCCGCCGGCGAAATCGTAGGTCAGCGTCTCGACATGCACCGCGGGCTTGGCCTTCAGTTCGAACTGCAGGCTGAGCGGCGCGGCCGGCAGACCGCCGGGCTGGACGGTCGCGGTGAGGGTCTGCCGGCCCGATGTCGCGAGCGGTGCCAGGCCGGTGACGTGCAGGTCGGCGGTCAGGTCGCGCACCCTGGCCTGTGGGGTTTCGAAGGCGATGGCTTCGACATGCACCGACAGGTCCGGGACGATCCTATCGTCTGTCCACGACACCAGTCCGGCGGCGCGGGCAGCGCCGTCGAGCGGCGGCAGGACGCCGGCAAGTGCCGGGAACAGGTCCTTGGGCTGCTTGCTGTTGGCGTGGAACTTCACGGTGCGCATGGTGACGCTGGCGGTACCGGCATTGCGTTCGATGTCGTGCTTTCCGGCCGCGAGCACCTCGAGCACCGATCCCCGATCGGCCTGCATCGAGGCGGTGAGTTCAAACGCGAGCGTGGTGTCGATCAGGCGTCCGCCGCCGGTGATGCGCACCGGCTGGGCGAGTGCCGGGAAGGTCGCGGAGATATCGACGTCGCGCAGCGTGATCGACGATACCGGCACGAGCGGGGATCCGGGGGACGATCCGGATGCGGTCGAGGCCGGCAAGGGGCGGCCGCCGACTTCGATGTTGCCGCCTTTCACCTCGACGGTCGTGCGCAGACCCTCGATCTCCATCGTGCGGGCGCGGCCG
>CAWUOG010000676.1:0-1914 GCA_963923875.1 uncultured Alphaproteobacteria bacterium | reverse complement strand
GTCGGCGCGGTGGCGCGCGACCAGGGATGGCCGATCTCGAGGTTGCCGAGCCTGTAGCTATGCGCCTCGGCCTCCGTCGGCAGCGCCGTGCCGGCCGTTGCGGCGAGGGAGAGGGCGGCGAGAAAGAGAGTGCGTCGATTGATCATGAGGATCTCCTGGGGCAGCAACCTAGAACGTCGCCTTGAGCGAGGCGATGACGGTTCGTTGCGGGAAGGGGTGAAACAGGAAGTACTTGTAGTCGCCGACGTTATCGATGCCGAGCTCGACCGCGGCATGCGGCATGAACTGGTAGCGGGCCTTGAGGTCGACGACGAAGAACGGATCGAAGGCGCCGTAGACGTTGTGCACGTAGTCGCTGTTGTCGAGGGTGGAATACATCCAGCCCTGGACGCGCGCGGCCGCGGTGAAGCTCCACTTGTCGTCGGGCTTGTAGTTGGCCACGGCGGTGCCGCGCCACTGCGGCACGTAGGGCGCCCACATGCCGACCGAGTACGAGCCGAAGGTGCTGCTGAAGTTCGGGTTCGAGATGATCTTCGAATCGACGTAGGTGACGCTGCCGCCGAGATCGAGGCCCCTGAGGCCGACATCCTTGACCTCGCCGGCGAACTCGAAGCCGCGGTTGCGGATCAGCCCGACGTTCTGGAAGTTGGTGGTCGGCGTGTTGTTGATCGTGCTGGTCTGCGAGATCAGGGCGTTGGCGGTGTCCTCGGCGAACAGGCTGAAGCGCGCCATGGTGCGCCGGTCGCGGCGCTCGATCGACCATTCGAAGCTCTGCGCCGTTTCCGGCAGCAGGTTCGGGTTGGGCACGACGTTGGTCGCGCCGACCGAGACGATCTGGTAGAGCTCGGTCACCGTCGGATAGCGCACCGCCTGGCCGTAGTTGAGCCTGGTGGTCCACTCGGGAGCGAACTGCCAGGCCACCGAGGCCTTCGGCGAGAAGTTGCCGGCCTGCACCGGCGGCTGGGCGACGGCGGTGGAGCCCGTGATGTTGTAGCCGTCATAGGCGCGCCACATGTCGAGGCGGCCACCCAGGGTCGCCGTCCAGCCCGGCGCGAAGTTCCACTTGTCCTGCGCCCACAGGCCCCAGGTCTCGGTCTTGCCGGCGCCGAAGGTGCTCAAGGTGCCATTGCCCTGGTCGGGCGAGGTGAGCCAGTTCGACGCCACGTAGGTCGGGTTGTTCAGGATGTACTGGTCGCCATGCACGCCGAAGCTCACCTCGTGCGGGCCGTTGAGGCCTTCGGGGCGCCAGATCCCCTTGGCGTCGGCGGTCCACCAGCCGGTGCCGTCCATGCGCGCGATCGTGCCGGCGGTCGAGAATTGCAGGCCGCTGCCGACGCCGGAGGGCCCGCGCTGGCGCGAGGTCAGGTAGGTGTACCAGGAGCCGGTCACCTCGAAGTCGAAGGTGCCGCGGGTGTCGCTCTTGAGCGAGACCGCGTTGACCAGGTGCTGCTCGACGAGATTGTAGGCGCCGTTGGCGAAGCTGTTGATGTTGCCGAAGGTCTGGGCGCCGTTCTGCCAGAGATAGCTCTGCACCGACGACTGCGCATTGTTCTGCCAGTAGCCGATCGTATGGGTGAACTTCATCCAGTCGTTGAGGTCGACCTGCCACTTGAACTTGTAGTTGTCCATGACGGTGTGCAGCAGGCCGCCGGCGCCGACCACGTTGGTCGCCACGCCGCTCTTGTTGACCTCCTTGATCGTGCCCATGGTGCCGCCCGCGAAGGTGGCGCCGTTGGTGATGAAGTTGAGCGGCTGGCTCCAGTTCTCCTCGCGGTTGGCGGCGAGAAAGAAGGAGGCCTTGCCAACCTTGCCGCCCAGGGTGCCGGCGGTGTTGCTCGTCGAGTAGGTATTGGTCGTAGCGTACCAGCTGAAGTTCTGGAATGCGTTGGTCTGCTTCAGCGTCGCCTCGAACTT
>CAWUOG010000675.1:0-1932 GCA_963923875.1 uncultured Alphaproteobacteria bacterium | reverse complement strand
CTGTAGACGAACAGCAGGGCGGCAAAGATCGCAAGAAGGGTCATCGGTCTCCCACCGCGCAGGATATTCATTCTTGCCGCGATCGGGGACGATTCATTGACCTCGCTCAAGCCGAGACCCTGCTGCGGGGGAGGCTCGAAAACGGCGAGGCGGTTCTCGCACCGTTCGAGTTATGCCGGGCCAGCCGTGTCGGGTCAGCCGTGTCGGTTCAGCCAGGCCGGGGGCGTCGGCGGAGACTGCGGCGGCCGAGCAGGGCGATCGCCGCGAGCACGAGCGCCGGCACCACGAGACTGAGCGGCAGGCCGACGCCGACATAGGGGTTCCAGGCGAGGAAGTGTCCGGCCGCGGTTGCCGCCGCGTTGAGCAGCACGATCGCGACCCAGTAGAGAATGAACCGGAAGCGTGCGGGCAGTAGATGGAACGCCGCGATCGCGGCGAGTGCCGGTACGCCGGCGATCGGAAGGGCGAGGCCGTCGGACAGGCCCTCCGTGCCGGTCAGCCAGTCGCTCGCGGTGGTGCCGAGGACGCTCGCGATCAGCATGCCCAGCCAGTAGGAAGCGTCGGTCAGCGGCAGGTTGGGTTTGGGCCGCAGCATCATCTTGCTGGCCACGGCATGCATGGCGTCGGAGCGGGCGATCAGGAAGGTCGAAACCAGAGCCAACAGGAGACAGGAAATGATCACGATCCGTCCGACCGGCGCGCCGCTCATCACCAGGCCTGCGAGATCGTTGGAGGTCATCGGCACGAGCAGCAGGGCGAACCAGTAGCAGCGGTGGCTGGCGCTGGTGTCGCGCGGCTCGAACCGCAGCACGGCCAGCAGCAGGGCAGCGACGACCGGGACGTGGACATCGAGAACGGTCGCGGTGTCGAAGCGGTCGGAGACAAAGTCCCCGGCGTTGGAACCCAGGATCGTGATCAGGGCGACCACCATCCAGTAGCGGGCATCGAGCGAAGGGAGATGGCTGATCTGCATGGTCGGGGGCGACTCAGGAGTAGGGAAATGGGCTTACGAGAGCCTTTCGTTAGGGGGGCGCAATCTAGATGGGCGCAATTGGAAGCGTGTAGGCGCTACGCTTCGAAACGAGCGCAATTGGCACCGCGCAGGCGCTACGCTTCGCCGCTGTCGCGGCGACCGCCGTGCGGGGCACGGCTAGCGCAACGCGCCTGCCGTCGCGCAGCTTCGCTGCGCGCTAGCCGCGCCGTTCACTTCTTGGATCCAGCGCCTCCTGTAGTCCATCGCCGAGGAAGTTGCAGGCGATTACGGTGAGGAAGATCAGCAGCCCGGGCCACAGCGCCAGCACGGGCGCGTCCTGGAGCAATTCCTGGGCGCCGGTCAGCATGTTGCCCCAGCTCGCGGCCGGCGGCTGGGTGCCGAGGCCGAGATAGGACAGGGTCGATTCGAGAAGGATGAGCGTGCCGGCCGACATGGTGGTGGCGACCACCAGCGAGCCCGCGGCGTTGGGCAGGATGTGGCGGAACATGATGCGCGCCGGCCGCGCGCCCAGCGCTTGTGCCGCCCGGGCGAAGTCGCGCTGCTTCAGCGACAGAGTCTCGGCGCGCACCAGGCGGGCGGCGGTGGTCCAGCCGGTGAGCGCCACGATGGCGACGATGCGGTAGAGCGAGAAGGTCTCGGACTGCGCGATCGACGCCGGGATGCCGACCTTGGCGGGATCGATCGCGGCCAGCACGATCAGCAGCGGCAGAAGGGGCAGCGCGATCACGCCATCGGTGAAGCGCATCAGCAGCGCATCGAGGCGGCCGCCGCGATAGCCCGCGACGACGCCGATCAGCGCGCCGAGCAGGGCCGAGAGCGTGGCGCCCGACAGGCCGACCAGCATCGAGACCCGGCCGCCATCGAGCAGGCGCTGCAACAGATCGCGGCCGAGCTCGTCGGTCCCCAGCCAGTTCTGCGCCGAGGGCGGCTCGAGCCGG
>CAWUOG010000674.1:0-1933 GCA_963923875.1 uncultured Alphaproteobacteria bacterium | reverse complement strand
GGATCGTGCTGGGCGTGCTTGTCGGAGTAAACGAGTTTCATGGGATGAAGACCGCCTTGGCATCGCGCAGGCCCGCGATCTCGGAGTCGTTGAAGCCTGCCTCTCTCAGGATTTCGGCCGTGTGCTCGCCGACGCCGGGCGACTTGCGCCGCACCGTGACCGGCGCATCCGAAAGCTTGATGGGATTGTTGGCCGACTTCACCGGACCGATCCCGGGATAGTCGACCTCGATCACGGCGTTGCGCGCCTTGGTGTGCGGGTTCTGCATCACGTCGCTTACCTTGTAGACGGCCGAGCAGGGCATGCCGGCCGGGATCAGCTTGTCGAGCAGTTCCTCGGCGGTGTGGGCGGCGAAGTGCGCCTCGATCTGCGGCTCCAGCTCGGCACGATGCTCGACGCGGCCTTCGTTGGTCGCGTAGCGCTTGTCGGCAAGCCAGTCCTGGCGGCCGAGTGCATTGCAGAGCAGGCGCCAGAACGGATCGTTGGTGCCGGCGACGAACACCGACAGCGTCTTGGTGGGAAACACGCGCAGCGGAAAGATCAGCGAATTGCCCGTGCCCATGCGCACCGGATTTTCCTGCTTGAGCCCGTAATTGGTGATCCAGTGGCTCATCAGGTGCATGCCGACGTCGAACAGCGACAGGTCGAGGCGCTGGCCCTTGCCGGTCTTGTGCCGGCCGAGCAGGGCGAAAGCGATGCCGGCCGCCGCGGCGAGGCCGGTCGAGTAGTCGATCGGCGCGGTGCCGACACGACAGGGCTCGCCGCCGATCGGTCCGGTCGCCTCGATCAGCCCGACTTCGGCCTGGATGCAGGGATCGTAGCCGGCGCGGCTCGAATAGGGCCCGGTCTGGCCATAGCCCGAGATCGAGGCGTAGATCAGCCGCGGATTCTCCGTCGAGCAGACGTCCCAGCCGAAGCCGAGCTTGTCGATAACGCCCGGCGTGAAGGCTTCCATGAACACGTCCGCCTTGCGCACCAGGCGCATCAGCACCTCGCGGCCGCCCGGCGTGCGCAGATCGACGGCGAGGCCGCGCTTGTTGCGGTTCATCGACGGCACCCAGGCGCCGCCGAAATGCGGGCGGAAGTGCTCGCCGTTGAGCGGCTCGACCTTGATCACGTCGGCGCCCATGTCGCCCAGCATCTGGCCGCCGGTCGGTCCTGCGATGACTTGGGTGAGGTCGAGAACGAGGGTGTCGGAAAGGGGAAGCATGCCCAATCGATAGCGTCTTTGCCGGGGTCGCGCCACGGCGGGGCCGTGCTAGGTTTCGCACGCCGCAGTTCCAGGAGCAGCCATGAATTCCGCAGACCGCCCCAACCTCAGGATCGATGCCGACCGGCTGTGGTCGAGCCTGATGGAACTGGCAAAGATCGGCGGCACCGAAAAAGGTGGCGTCTGCCGCATTGCGCTCACCGACCTTGACCGCCAGGGCCGCGACCTGTTCGTGCGCTGGGCCAGGGAAGCGGGCGCGACCATCAAGGTCGACCAGCTCGGAAACATCTTCGCGCGGCGCGAAGGACGGGATCCGTCCAGGGCCCCGGTGATGACCGGCAGCCATCTCGACACCCAGCCGACCGGCGGCAAGTTCGACGGCGCCTACGGCGTGATGGCCGGATTGGAGGTGCTGCGCGTTCTGCACGATTCCAACTACGTCACAGAGGCGCCCATCGAGGTCGCGGTCTGGACCAACGAGGAAGGCTGCCGCTTCGCGCCGGCGATGGTGGCGTCCGGCGTGTTCGGCGGCGCCTTCACCCTGGAGCATGCACTCTCGATCAAGGACCGCGACGGTGTGAGCTTCGCCGAGGCGCTGAAGAAGATCGGCTATGACGGGCCGGAGAAGGTTGGCGGCCGCAAGGTCGGCGCGTTCTTCGAGGCGCATATCGAGCAAGGTCCGATCCTGGAGCGCGAAAAGAAAAAGATCGGCGTGGTCACCGG
>CAWUOG010000673.1:0-1934 GCA_963923875.1 uncultured Alphaproteobacteria bacterium | reverse complement strand
TCGGAATAAGCAGTCCGCGGCGCCCTCGCGAAGAGCAGCCTAGGCCCGGTACGCCGTTCGATCCGTGCCCTGGTAGAGGGCCTCCACCGAGCGTTCGACGGCATCGGCATGCGCCGCCCGCGCGGCGGCGTCGAAGTCGGCGCGCGGCGGGGTCTCGGGATCGAAGTTGCCGCGGGTGTCCCGGCCGCGCACCAGCATCGCGGAATCGCGCACCTTGAGCTGCCGCACGTGCGGAGGGATGTAGCGGATGGCCAGCCCGATGCGGCGATCGTCGGACAGGTTCGGACCCGAGGCGTGCGCCAGCAGCACGTGGTGCAGGGACATCTCGCCGGCCGACAGCGGGACCTCGACGCCTTCGCCGTCCGGCACCTCGACCGCGATCTCCTGGCCGCGGCTCAGCAGGTTGTCGGCGTCGAAGGTGTCGCGATGCTCGAGCTGGTTGCGCAGATGGCTGCCGGCCCAGAATTTCATCGGGCCGCTGGCGGGCGGCACGTCCGAAAGGGCGATCCAGGCGGTGATCACGTCGCTGGTGCTCAGGCCCCAGTAGGTGGAGTCCTGGTGCCACGACACGAAGGACGTGGAGCGGGCTTCCTTGATGAAGAACGACGTGCTCCAGCACAGGATGTCCGGGCCGATCACGTCCTCGACGGCGTCGAGCACCGCGGGATGGCGCACGAGTTCGTCTGCCCAGGTGAAAAGCAGGTGCACCTTGTGGCGCATGTTGCCTGAAATCGGACCGCCGGATGCGCGCTCGTGCGCTTCGAGCCTGTCGCGATAGGACCGCGCCTGTGCGGCCGACAGCACTCGAACGGGAAAGTGAAACCCCTCCCGGCGATAGCGCGTCAACGCGTGTTCTGAGAGGATTTTGGGCATGGCGAAGCCTATCCGGGCCCCTCGCTGGCAACAGCCATATCTTCGGGCACCGGGAAGGACTGTCTCTACTTCAGGTCGTCGAGCGAGGTCGGGCCGGGACCCGTCGTGATCAGCGTCGGCCACTGCCTCGAGCCGAACGGTACGGCGGGCGGCAGGAAAGGCTGCCGGCCGCGGCGCTGCATCTCGGAGACGATGGTCTTGCGGGCATCGCCTCCCATCAGCTCGAAGTCCATGACCTTGTAGTTGCCGAAGAACAGCTCGCCGACCGAGCGGTCGCCGATGATGCGGGTCATCGAGGTCAGCATGTCCTCGGGCGTGGTGGTGAAGCCCATCGTCTCGATCAGCATCAGCCGGTCGTTGATCGCCTCTGGGCCAAAATACTGGGCCAGCACCGAGTACAGCACGTTGTTCTGGCGGGCGACGTAGATCGTGTTGGCCGCGGCATAGGTCCTGGCGAGGTCGGGGCCGAGCATGGCCGACCATTCGTCCATCACGCCCATCCAGTGCCTGACCTGGGTGGAGGCCGCCCAGTTGATGATCAGTTTGACGTTCGGCGCCTGCTTCCTGGCCCAGGCGGTCAGCCCGTCGAGGCTGACCACGCCCTTGGCCAGGCTCTCGTCCATGTAGGCGACGTTGTTGGCCAGGATCTCCTTCACCGCCGGCTTCCAGTCGGCCTGGATGTCGGTGCTGGCGTCGAGGCCGTCGAGCGCCGTCTTCATCTGCACGCGATAGGCCGCCATCGGAGCGACCCAGCGCTTGTCGGCGTTGTTGTTGACCGACGGGATCACGACCTGGCTCAGCGCCATGGTGCTGTGCCCGACCGATTTCAGGACCTGGTAGACCCTGGGCACCTGCGGCGCGCTGATCGGCGGCTGGCCGGGCCGGAACAGCATGAGCTGGCCGCCCTGGTTGGTGAACATCGCCAGGACGATCGGATGCTTTGCCAGGATGTTGCGGCGATAGATCGTCGATGCCCGGTCGTAGAGCGAGAACATGCCGACATCGAGCTGCAGGATATCGCGTGTCGCGAGGTCCGCGGGCGTCGACGGCGTGTTGCCCGA
>CAWUOG010000672.1:0-1937 GCA_963923875.1 uncultured Alphaproteobacteria bacterium | reverse complement strand
GCGCTCGGGCTGACCGCTCTCGATCGCCGCCACGAAGCGCCGGTTCACGCTCTCGCCTTCCTTGAAGATCGGGTCGCCGACCTCGCCCAGGAGGCAGGTGAGGATGGGCTCAATCACGATAAGTGACCTGACCATCTCGGGGTGCTTCACGGCCAATCGCACGGCAACTGCGCCGCCATAGGAGTGGCCGACAATGTCGACAGGCCCGCCACCAGTGGTCTCGATGAGTGCCGCAACGAGGTCGGCCTGGTCGTCCTGAATCAGCGCACCCGGAACGGGCCAGGGGTCGGTTGCGCCACAGCCGATCAGGTCCGGCGCGATCGACAAACGCTCCGGCGCCAGTGCTTCTGCGACCTTGGTCCATTGTCCGCCATGGCTGCCGCCGGCATGGAGCAGCACGAGGCGCGGACCGTCGCCCCACCTGCGATAGGAAGCGCGCAACCCCTTGTGAGCGAACTCCGGCACGAGGCCCGCGCTCAGGCGGCCTTCGGCCCCCTCACCAGCTTGCCCGGCAGTGCGCCGGTCACCTCGCCATCGCGGTAGGTGATGACGCCCGAGACGATCGTGGCGCGATAGCCCCTTGCCTTCTGCAGCAGGCGCTTGCCGCCCGCCGGCAGATCCCACTTCATCACCGGCGCCTCGACGCCAAGCTTGTCGAAGTCGATGACGTTGAGATCGGCCTTGTAGCCCGGCGCGAGCACGCCGCGATCCATCAGGCCCACCGCCCGGGCATTGTCCGACGTCTGGCGCTTCACCAGCCAGGCCGGGTCGAGCCTACCGCGGGCGCGGTCACGTCCCCAATGGGCCAGCAGCGTCGTTGGGAAGGAGCCGTCGGAGATCAGCCCGACATGCGCGCCGCCATCGCCCAGTCCGATCAGCGTATGCGGGCTCTGCATCATCTCGCTGCAGCAATCGAGATTGTAGGCGGCGAAGTTGGCGAAGGGCGCGAAGATGAAGTTCTTGCCGTCGTTGGCGATCAAATAGTCGTACACAACCTCGCGCGGATCGCGGCCCTCGCGCCGCGCCTGGGCGCCGAGCGAGCTTTCCTCGGCCGGCTCGTAGTTCGGCGGGTCGCCCAGCGGGAACATGCGGTCATAGTCGGTGAGACGCGCCGCCATGTCAGAGCGCAGCGGCTCGTGCGCCTCTTCGAGGATCTTGGCGCGCACAGCGGGATCGCGCATCGCCGAGAGCTTTTCCGCTACGCTCTTGGCCTGGATTGCCTTGTAGGTGCGGCACATCGAGAACGGCGTGCGGCTCGGTTGCAAGCCCTGCAGCACGCCGATCGGCCGCGGCGCGACTTGCGCCTTGGCGGCATGGCCCTTCTTCGCCAGTCCTTCGACCAGGCCGAGCAGACGCCGCCATCCGTCGGGCCGCGAGTGGCGCTGCGCCAGCGACACCGAGAACGGCCGGCCGCTCGCTGTCAGCAGGCGGTCGATCATTTCGAACTCGCTTTCGGGATTGGGCGTGTTGAAGTCGGAGATGAATTCGATCACGCCACTCCCGGCATCCTTCATGCCGAGGGCGATGCCGAGCAGTTCGGCCTCCGAGGCCTTGAGTGACGGCGTCGGGTCGCCCTTCACCGTGCGATGATTGAGTGTGCGCGAAGTCGAGAAGCCGAGCGCGCCGGCCTTCATCGCCTCGGCGGTGAGGACACGCATCCGCGCCACCTCCTCCGGCGTGGCTTCCTCAAGCCGCGCCGCGCGCTCGCCCATCACGAACACCCGCAATGCACCGTGGGGCAGCTGGGCACCGAGATCCATGTCGCGCGGCCGCGCCTCCAGTGCGTCGAGATACTGACCGAAGGACTCCCAGGACCAGTTCAGGCCTTCGTCGAGCGCGGCGCCGGGAATGTCTTCCACGCCTTCCATCAGCTCGATCAGGCGCTGGCGGTCCTCGAACTTCACCGGCGCAAAGCCGACACCGCAATTGCCCATTAC
>CAWUOG010000671.1:0-1941 GCA_963923875.1 uncultured Alphaproteobacteria bacterium | reverse complement strand
CGCTTCTCGACGAAGGCGCGGGCGGCTTCCTTGTGGTCCTCGGTCTCGCCGGTGCGGATCATGCGCGCGGCCTCCGAGTCGAGCGCCTCGGAGAGCGTGCCCTCTTCCGCGACCTTCATGTTCTTCTTGACGTGCCACCAGGCCACCCGCGGGCCGGCCGCGAGCTTCTTGGCGAAGGCCATCGTCTCCGCGTCGAGATTGGCATCGTCGACCACGCGATTGGCCAGCCCGAGCTTCTCGATCTGCTCGGCGTTCAGGATCTCGGCGGTGAAATAGAGCTCGCGCGCCTTGGCGGTGCCGACCAGCTTGTGGAGGAAATAATGCGAGCCGAAATCGCCCGAGAAGCCGACCTTGGCGAACGCCGTGGTCATGCGCGCCGACTTGCCGGCGAAGCGCATGTCGGCGGCCAGCGCGATCGACAGGCCGGCGCCCGCAGCGACGCCGTTGACCATGGCGATGGTCGGCTTGCCCATCTCGTGCAGTAGCTCGGACACGCGCATGCGGATGCGGATGTCATGCACCTTGTCCTCGTAGGTCTTGTCCTGATCGCGGCCCGCCGCCATCGACTTGACGTCGCCGCCGGCGCAGAACGCCTTGTCGCCGGCGCCGCGCACCACAACGCAACCGACCGAGCGGCTGCCTGCCGCCTCTTCCAGGGCATCGTTGAAGCCTTGCATCATGTCGCGATTAAGAGCGTTCATGGCATCGGGACGGTTGAGCACGATCTTCATCACGCCGTCTTCGACGGTCTTGATTACGAACGACATGGACTTCCTCCGGGATTGCGAATTGCGTCGGTTGCGGCGATGGTTTCGTAAACCACGCAGTCGCGCAACGACATTCGGTATTGCGTGGCGGAAATGAGCGAGAGGAAGAATCAACCCATGGCCTACGAAACCTTGCTCACCGATCTGCAGGACGGCGTCATGACGGTGACGCTCAACCGGCCCGACAAGCTCAACGCCTTCAACCAGACGATGAGCCGCGAGCTGATCGACTTCTTCACCTCGGCGAACGCCAACGACGAGATCCGCGCGATTGTGATCACCGGCGCCGGCCGCGCCTTTTGCGCCGGCGCCGACATCTCCGGCGGCAGCGAAGCGTTCAAGGTCTGGAACGACGGAAGCAAGCCCGTGAAGCGCGACCCGAAGCAATCGATCACGCTCGCGATCCACAACTGCCTGAAGCCGATCGTGGCGGCGATCAACGGCGCGGCGGTCGGGGTCGGCATCACCATGTGCCTGCCAATGGACATCCGCATGATGTCGACAGCTGCACGTATCGGCTTCGTGTTCAACAAGCGCGGCATGGCGATGGAAGCGGGCTCGAGCTGGTACCTGCCGCGCCTGGTCGGGATGCAGCAGGCCCAGGAATGGGTAATGACCGCCGAGCTGTTTGGCGCCGAGGAGGCGCTCAAGGGTGGCCTCGTGCGCTCGATCCACGCGCCGGAGGAACTGTTGCCGGCGGCGCAAACACTCGCGAGGAAGTTCGCCGACCGCAATTCTTCATCGGTCGCCGCCGCGGTCAATCGCCAGCTGATGTGGAACATGTGGGGTGCGGAGGATCCGATCGATGCCGTCACATTAGACGTCGCCTGCGTCGGCTACCTCGCCGCATCGGCCGACGCCCAGGAAGGCATCAAGTCGTTCTTCGAGAAGCGCAAGCCCGAGTTCCCGCTGAAGCCCAGCAAGGACATGCCACCGTTCGGGCCATGGAAGGCGTGATCGGATCCGATTGATCGGGCAGGAGCTCACACGACTTCGTCGTACTAGATCCTGATGGCAATCTCCCCCATTGTACGGGGCCGGCGCAGGCCAGGCTCCTTCGGCTGTCCGCGCTGACCGGGTCAACGAAGCGCGGCAACCAGCACCCGTGCGATCGCCGCGGGCGGCTTTCCCCTGGGGCGATACCAGGTCGGCGTCCAGTTGAGCGCGCCGAGAA
>CAWUOG010000670.1:0-1948 GCA_963923875.1 uncultured Alphaproteobacteria bacterium | reverse complement strand
CCGAGCGCGGCGTGTCGGAAGTGTCGCTGTGGGCTCCCTCCCGGCGATTGTACTGGGCCCTTACCGTGAACACGAAGGAGGCGCCAAAGGCATGGGCGGTGCGGAACAAGGTCCCGACATTCACCGCCTTGCTGATGCCTTCCACACCGATACCGAAATAGCCTTTCATGCCACCGCAATTTGTAGCATGAACCAAGGTCAGAATGACTGAATCATCGTCCTTGGACGACGTACGCGCACAGTACGAAGCGCTGCCCTATCCGCCCCGCGATCCGCGCGACGAGGCGATCCGACTGATCACCGGCACGCCGAGCCATATCCTCGAGATCAATCATTATCTCTTTGCCGGACGGCTGAGCTTCAACCGCCCGTTCCGGGCCCTGGTGGCGGGCGGCGGCACCGGCGACGCCTGCATCATGCTGGCCCAGCAGCTCGCCGACCGGCGCTGCCCGGGCGAGGTGGTCTACCTCGACCTGTCCACCGCCTCGCGCGCCATCTGTGAGGCCCGCGCCAAGGCGCGCGGCCTGCGCAACATCCAGTTCCTCACCGGCTCGCTGCTCGACCTGCCGAACATGAATATCGGTCTGTTCGACTACATCGACTGCACCGGCGTCCTGCATCACCTGCCCGATCCGGCCGCCGGCATGAAGGCGCTGGCCGCCGTGCTGCAACCCGAGGGCGGCGTCGGCGTGATGCTTTATGGCCAGTACGGCCGCACCGGCGTCTATCCCTTGCAGGAAATGCTGCGCACGCTGGCGCCGCCGTCGATGGCGACCGAGGACCGGATCGCCATGGCCAAGCGCCTGATCCGCTTCCTGCCGACCACCAACCTGTTCCGCCGCAACCCCTACCTCAACGATCACGTCACCGGCGGCGATTCGGGCCTCTACGACCTGCTGCTGCACAGCATCGACCGCGCCTACACCGTCCCGGAAATCGCCGATCTCACCTCGGGAGCCGGGCTTCGCGTCGTGGCGTTCCTCGAGCCGGTGCGCTACGAGCCAGCGACCTATATGAGCGATCCGGTGATCGCGCGGCAGACCAGCTCGCTGCCCCTGCTCGAGCGCGCCGCCTTCGCCGAGCGGCTCTCGGGCAACCTGCGCACGCACGTCTTCTATGCCACGCGCGCGGGCTACGACACGGTCGCGCGGCCCGAGGACACGCAGGCCATCCCGGTGTTGCGCGAGATGGATGCGCAGAAGCTCGCCGCCGGCCTGCAGCCCGGTGCGCCGCTGATCGCCAATCTCGACGGCTTCCCGTGGCGCGCACAGCTGCCGGCGCTCTCCGCCCGGATCGTCTCGCAGATCGACGGGCGCCGCACGGTCGCCGAGATCTACACCTCGATGGGAACCCAGGGTGGCCTTCCGCAGTGGGAAGACTTCTATGCCCAGTTCGAGGACCTCTACGTGAAGCTGAACGGCGTCAACCACCTGCTGCTGCGCTTCCGCTCCTGAGCCGGCCCCGTGAGCAACCTTGCCAGCACACGGCTGCTGACGCTGGGCCTCGTCAATTCGCTTCTCTGGTCGCTCTATCTGCTGCTGACACGCCACGTCGTGAGCGGCGCACGACTGGATGCCTGGGCCTATACGCTGGTGCAGTTGCTGGCCGCCGGGCTGGTGCTGCTGTGGATCGGCCGCCGCGCCGCCGGCAGCTGGAGCGATCTGCTGGCACCGTGGACCGTGGGCTACGCCTTCCTGCGCGTCGCCATCAACGGCGCCACCGCCGCGGCCGTGGCCTGGCTCGCGATCACGCAAAGCACGCTGCTCGCCACGATCAGCGTTCTGATCGGCGCTCTCTCCGGCTGGCTGCTGACGCGCCAGGCGCCGCCGAAGCGCGACTGGCCGGGCCTCGCCCTGATGGGCGCCGGCATCGCAGGCTTCGCCCTGTCGTTGAGCGGCGAGGGCTGGCGCGGGCTCGCGTGGCTGTTCCTGTCGGAGACCATGGCGGT
>CAWUOG010000669.1:0-1953 GCA_963923875.1 uncultured Alphaproteobacteria bacterium | reverse complement strand
GAGGTTGGTCGCCAGCGCCGCGAGCAGCCGCTCGTGCACCGGCACCTGGCCTGCATGGGTATCGAAGCCGCCCAGCGCCACCTTGATGGTCACTACCGGCACCTTGGCCATCAGCAGCCGGGTCGCCAGGTCGAGCTGGCGACCGAATCCGAACTCGGCGGGATAGGCAGTGGCCGGCGCCGGACCGTCGCGCAGCCTGTCGCGCAGGCCAATCGCGGCGCCGTTGATCTCGTGGCGAATGTTCATCAAGTGCTTCAGCGCCGGATTGCCGCCCCCGCTTTCATCGCTGCCCATCGCCTGCTTCATTCCCTGCGCCTGCCGCAGGAAATTCTCGGCATCCTGCATCACGATGGTCCGCAGTTCCGGACCCGTCACCGGCAACGCATTGGTGTCGGTGACGATCGCATCGACGCCGGAGCCTTTCGGCAGCTTCGTGTCCTCCAAGGCGCGGGCGATCCAACCCTCGCTCAGGGTTTGGTTGGATGACGAGGCCGTGTCCCAGATCTCGATCGAGCGGAAATGCGAGCGATTGGGCAGCGGGTATCCGACACCCTGGAGGATGGCGAGATCCCTCGCCTTCCAGGATTCCATCATTGGCTCGAGCTTGTCGTTCAGGCCGACCCGCTCGTCGAGCGGCAGCACGTGCTCGCGCGCCACGCCGATTCCGGAGCGCAGCTGGTGATAGGCGGGATCGGCAAACGGCACGAGGGTGTTCAGCCCGTCATTGCCGCCCTTCAGCTCGATCAGCAGCAGCACCTTGCGCGGCGACGCCTGAGCGAACGCCGATCCGGGGAATGCCAGGCCCGGCGCCACCACTGCCGAAAGGGCGCCTGCACCGAGGAGAAATCCTCGACGATTCATGCGGCCCTCCTCACTTCAACTGATAGGCGGGATCGAGCAGCACTGCTGCCACCACGACACCAGGCGGCTCGTCGGCTGTCACGGGATCGATCGGTGCGCGCGGCAGCAGGGCGCGGCGCAAGGACTTGGCGTCGAGGCCAGCCAGAGTAGGGCCAAGCCGCGCCTCGCCCGCTGCGTTGCGCAGGCTCCGGCCCTCGACCGGCAATTGCTCGCGACGCTCCATCGCCCGGTCCTGGCCTCGCCCTCCGGCCTGAGGCTCCGGTTGCATCGTCATGCCGCCGCCTTCCATCGCCGAAACGGTCGTCGCCTCGACAATGCGGCGCACGAACTGCTGGCGCAGGAGCATGGTGTTGGTCGTGATCCAGCTCTCACCGCCTGGCCATCCCTTGACGTTCGGTGGATTGAAGACGATCTGCCCCAGGCCGCCCATCATGCGGACCAGCTGGGTCTTCTCCTGCACCGGCAGGCCAAGCACACGCACCGTGCCGATGATCAGGTCGACCGGCGACTTGATCAGCCCGGCCCGGTTGGCGGGGTCGCGGAACGGTGCGGACAGAAGCATCGCGCGCATCAGCGGCTTCATCTCGTAGCCGCCGTTGCGGAACGAGGCCGCCAGCCGCTGGACGTCCGACGGGTCGGGCTTCAGCGACACGAACTCGCGCCACAGCTTCTCGACGATCGTCTCGGCCGTTCGGGGGTGGCTCAGCAAGATACGGACGACGTCGTCGCCGGAAAAGCGGCCGGTCTGGCCGAGAAAAGTCTTCTCGCCGTCGTCGTGGAACTGCGCGTTGAAATGAAAGCGGCCGGTTTCGCGATCGATCGTCCAGCCGGTGAAGGCGCGCGCGGCGTTCTTGATGTCGGCCTCGCTGTAATGACCCTCGCCCAGCGTGAACAGCTCGAGCAGCTCGCGGGCAAAATTCTCATTGGGCTGTCGCGCCACCGAACGCACGCCGTCGAGATAGATCAGCATTGCGGGATCGCGCGTCACCGCCCGCAGCAGCGTCGCGAAATTGCCCAACGCCTCGCGGCGAAACAGTGCATTCTGCCAGTACATCGCCGGCACGTAGCGCACCTTCTGGACCGACGAGGTGA
>CAWUOG010000668.1:0-1965 GCA_963923875.1 uncultured Alphaproteobacteria bacterium | reverse complement strand
CCGGGATTTGCCGCCCGCCAGTCCAGCGCCAGGTCGAGCAGCGGATGGATTACGAAGCCCGCGGGATAGGGCTTCAGCGAGTTGTCGCTGACCGCCCAGTCCTTGCCGAGCCCGTCGGTGAGCGCGCTCCAGTTCGGTGGCTCGCCCATCGCGGCCAGCCAGCCCTGGGCGCCCGCGATCGGCTCGGCCGGGCCGCTGAATCCTTTCTCGGCCAGCAGCGCCGACCACAGCCCGTTGCGCGCGGCGTTGCCCACCGAGACGCTTTTGGCCGGCCAACCCAGGCACTCGCAGAGCCCGGCCGACTGCGTCGAGGCCGTGCCCAGCGCCCAGCGCAAGTGCTGCGGCGAGAGGCCGAGCAGCTTGCCCGCGCCGGCCGCGGCGCCGAACACGCCGCAGGTCGAGGTGATGTGCCAGCCCTTCGGGTAGTGACCGGGCTGCACCGCGAGCCCGACCCGGCACTCGATTTCGAAGCCCAGCGCGAAGGCCGTCAGCAGGTCGGGCCCGCTCACGCGGCGCAACTCGGCCATCGCCAGCAGCGCCGGCGCCAGCGGCGCGGTGGGATGCACCACGGTCGGCAGGTGGGTGTCGCAGAAATCGAAGACGTTGGCGCCGGCGGCATTGAGAAAAGCCGCCGACAGCGCATCGATGCGCTCGCGCCGGCCGATCACCGTTGCCTGCTTGCCGCCCGAGAATTCCGACAGCGACTTCAGCGCCAGCTCGACCGGCTCGGTGCGGCAGCCGGCCAGCGCGACCGCAAAGAAATTCAGAAGCGCGCGCTTGGCGTCGTGGCGCGCGGCCTCGGGGATGTCGGGCCACTTCGTGTCGGCGACGAAGCGGGCGAGCGTGTCGGTAGTGCCGGGTCTGGGTTCCATGCCGGCATCATAGCGGAGGGTGGCGGGATGGCGATCAGCGATCGGCGGCTAGTCCTCGCTCGTACCAGCCCTTCGACCGGTTCACGATGTGGACGACGGTCAGCATCACCGGCACCTCGATCAGCACGCCCACGACGGTCGCGAGCGCCGCGCCGGAATTGAACCCGAACAGGCCGATCGCCGTCGCCACCGCGAGTTCGAAGAAATTGCTCGCCCCGATCAGGGCCGATGGTGCCGCGACGCAATGCTGTTCGCCGGTGAGGCGGTTGAGCAGGTAGGCGAGGCCGGCGTTGAGATAGACCTGGATCAGGATCGGCACGGCGAGCAGGGCGATCACCAGCGGCTGCGCCAGGATCTGCTCGCCCTGGAAGCCGAACAGCAGGACCAGCGTCGCCAGCAGGGCGACCAGGGACAAGGGCTGGAGCACGGCCAGCATCGCCTTCAACGCCGCGTCGCCACCGCGCGCCAGCAGACGCGCGCGTACGGCCTGGGCGATGATCACCGGCACCACGATGTAGAGCACCACCGACAGCACCAGCGTGTTCCACGGCACGGTGATCGCCGAGAGGCCGAGCAGCAGCGCCACGATCGGCGCGAAGGCGAACACCATGATCGTGTCGTTCAGGGCCACCTGGGTCAGGGTGAAATGCGGCTCGCCGTCGGACAGGTTGCTCCAGACAAACACCATCGCCGTGCATGGCGCGGCGGCGAGCAGGATCAGGCCCGCGATGTAGCTGTCGAGTTGCGCCGCCGGCAGCCACGGCCGGAACAGATGGCTGATGAACAGCCAGCCGAGCAGTGCCATCGAGAACGGCTTCACCAGCCAGTTGATCGCGAGCGTGACGCCGATGCCGCGCCAGTGCTCGCGCACCTTGCCGAGCGCGCCGAAGTCGATCTTGGCCAGCATCGGAATGATCATCAGCCAGACCAGGATCGCGACCGGCAGGTTCACCCGGGCGATCTCGGCCCCGCCGATCAGGCGAAACAATCCGGGGAACAGGTGCCCCAGCGCCACTCCGGCCACGATGCACAAGGCGACCCACACGGTCAGGTAACGCTCGAACGTCGACATCAGGCGAACAAATCCTCCCCC
>CAWUOG010000667.1:0-1966 GCA_963923875.1 uncultured Alphaproteobacteria bacterium | reverse complement strand
TGGTCGCCGTGGCCGTGCGTGACCAGCACGAGGTCGACCTTGCCGACCTTGCTGAGATCCTTGAGTTCGGGCGGCGTCAGCGTGCCGCCTGTGATCCACGGATCGATGATGATCACCTTGCCGCCGGGCGTGGTGAGCTTGAAGCCCGCCTGACTGTACCACAGCAACTCGGTCTTTCCCTGCGCGCTGGCGACACCCGCAAAGGCGAGACAGGCCGCGACCGCAATGCCCAAAAGACGAAAGATCATTCTCAACTCCCCATTTGAGACTTTTGCCAACAATACATCGTTTTTCGCAGCGAAAGAGCCCACTTTCCCGTGAGCCGCCGGTCGCTACGATGCAGTGCAACATGAACGAGGAGACAGGCGGCCGATGAGCATCAAGGGCAAAGCCTATATCGCCGGCATCTACGAGCATCCAACGCGACTGGCCAAGGACCTGTCGCTGGCACAGATCCACGCCGAGGTCGCCAAGGGCGCGCTCGAGGACGCGGGTCTCACCAAGGACGATGTCGACGGCTACTTCTGTGCCGGCGACGCGCCGGGCCTCGGCCCGATGTCGATGGTCGAATACATGGGCCTGCGGCCCCGGCACGTCGACTCCACCGACACCGGCGGTTCTTCCTATGTACTCCATGTCGGCCATGCCGCCGAAGCAATCGCCGCCGGCAAGTGCAAAGTGGCGCTCATCACCCTGGCCGGCCGGCCGCGCGCCGAAGGCATGGCGACCGGCACGGTGCCGCGCAGCCGCGGCGGCACGCCGACGCCAGACGAGCCGTTCGAGTTCCCGTATGGGCCGACGGTCGTGAACATGTATGCGATGTGCGCGATGCGCCACATGTACGAGTTCGGCACCACGGCCGAGCAGCTCGCCTGGATCAAGGTCGCAGCCTCGCATCACGCGCAATACAACCCGCATGCGCTGCTGAAGGACGTGGTCACGGTCGAGGAAGTCGTGAACTCGCCGATCATCTCCGATCCGCTGCACCGTCTCGACTGCTGCGTCATCACCGACGGCGGCGGAGCGATCGTCGTGGTGGCGCCGGAGATCGCGGCCAAGCTCAAGCGACCGAAGATCAAGCTGTTGGGCGCGTCGGAGTTCATCAAGACGCAGATGGGCGGCAAGGTCGACCTCACCTATTCGGGCGCGCGCTTCACCGGCAAGGCGGCGTTCGAGGAAGCGGGCGTCAAGCCGGGCGACATCAAGTATGCCTCTATCTACGACAGCTTCACCATCACGGTGCTGATGCAGCTCGAAGATCTCGGCTTCTGCGAGAAGGGCAAAGGCGGCAAGTTCGTCGCCGACGGAAATCTGATTTCCGGTACCGGCAAGTTGCCGTTCAACACCGATGGCGGCGGTCTGTGCAGCAACCATCCGGGCAATCGCGGCGGCCTCACCAAGGTGCTCGAGGCCGTGCGCCAGTTGCGCGGCGAGGCGCATCCCAAGGTGCAAGTGAAGAACTGCGATCTCGCCGTCGCGCACGGCACGGGTGGCTCGCTGGGCCTGCGACACGGCAGCGCCACCGTCATTCTGGAGAGGGAATAGTCCAATGGCCGAGACCAAGGAACGCAAGCTGCCGGCACCGGCCGTCGCGCCCGAGACCCAAGCTTATTGGGATGCCGCCGCCAAGGGCAAGCTGCTCGTGAAGAAGTGCACGGCCTGCGGCCAGGCGCACCATTATCCGCGTACGCTCTGCCCGTTCTGCTTCAGCGACAAGACCGAGTGGATCGAGGCCTCGGGCAAGGGCACGATCTATTCCTACAGCGTGATGCGGCGCGCGCCGGTGCCCTACGCGATGGCCTACGTCACTCTCGCGGAAGGCCCGCGCATGGTGACCAACATCGTCGACTGCGACTTCGACAAGCTGAAGTGCGAGCAGGCGGTGAAGGTGGTGTTCAAGCAGACCGACGGCGGCCCGCCGCTGCCGATGTTCACGCCGGCCTGAGTGCCTGGCTAGGCGACGGCG
>CAWUOG010000666.1:0-1966 GCA_963923875.1 uncultured Alphaproteobacteria bacterium | reverse complement strand
CAGCCTTTCGTCGACCGCAGTCGCGTCGCCGTCGGCGGCCAATCGCGCGGCGGCATCCTGTCGATTGCCTGGAGCGGCAAGCACCCCGAGATGCGCGCGGCCATCAACTTTGTCGGTGGCTGGATGGGCACCGCCTGCTCGACCGCCAGCACGATCAACCAGACCTTGTTCAAGCGCGGTGCCGCATACGGCCAGCCGACCCTGTGGCTCTACGGCGACAACGATTCCTACTATCCGCTGTCGCACAGCCGCTCGAACTTCGAGGCCTACCGGGCGGCGGGCGGCAAGGGCACCTTAAACGAATACAAGCCGGCGGCCGGACAGAACGGCCACGGAATTTCGTTCGTGCCCTCCCTATGGGAGGCCACCATGGAAGCCTACCTGTCGCAGCTCGGCCTGCCGGCCAGGGCGAACTAGCTTCCGTCCTGCTCCCAGTCGCCGCCCTCGGCCTTGTGGAAGCGGCGCTTCACCGCCGCCCAGGCTACACGGTGGGCGATCTCCTCCTGCCGCGCGTCACTCACGTAGGTCTTCCACGCGTGATTGAAGGCCTCGCGATAGATGCTCTGTGCCGCCAGCGGCAAGTGATTGCGCACCGAGGGCGGGAGCTTGTCGTTGGACAGATAAGGCATACATCTACTGTGGAAGGCCTATTACGAATGCCGATTGATCCACCTCAAGGGTCCGGCGGGCCGGGAGAGTTTAGCTGTGCTCACAATGGAGGCACCGACATGCGCACCCCGCTGAGAATCACCTTCCAGAACACGACGCCCAGCCCGGCCCTGCGGCGCATGATCACCGAGCAGGTCGACCATCTCGAACAGTTCTTCGGCCGCCTCACGGCCTGCCATGTCGTCTTCAAGGTGCCCGACGGCAACCACCGGACCGGTGGCAGCCCCTACGAAGTTACAGTGCATCTAAAGATGCCGGGCGGCGTATCGGTCGACATCGATCGCACACCCGGCCTCGACGAGCGCTTCGCCGACCCGTTGTTCGCGATCAGCGACAGCTTTCGCCGCGCCCGGCGCCGCCTGCAGGACCGCGCTCGCGTCCTGCGCGCCGAGGTGAAGAAGCACCGGACCCGCGCGTCGCGCCTGCGCGACTCGGAGCTGTCGAAACCCTAGAGCCTAAAGGATCGGCTTCACGTCGTCGGCGACCCGCTTCCACAGTGCGGCGGGCGATTCGGCGGTGAGATCCTTGGCGATCTCCAGCGCCACGACGCGCAGCACGCGTATCGGCAGCAGCTTGCGCAGTTCGCCGAGACTCCGTCGGGGTGCCACGACGACCAGCTGGTCGAACTCGCGGCGCTCGAAGGAGGCATTCAGCGCATGCGCCAACTCCAGCGTGAAGCGGTGCTTCTCGAGCTTGTGGAAGTCATGCGGCGGCTCAAGACCGCCGCGGCGGCTGGCGCCGGCGCCGGCGAAGGCGCGGCCCGGCTTGTCGCTCTTGAGGTCGCGCGTGCGCGTGCGACTCGCCGGCCAGACCATGTCGGCCTGCCCGGAGGAGCGCAGCGCCTTTGCGTCGTCGGAGGGCGTGAAGAAGCGCGCCCGCGAGCCGTCAGCCACGACGATTGTGGTCTTCCTGCTGCGCTGCTTCGCGGCCTTGAGGAGCAGGTCGGGACGCGCCGGTCCCAATGAGCTTCTCTTGCTTCTCGACGTCACATGAACCTCCTGTGTCCGGACTCGGACCGGCGCACCATAGCGGCGCCGCGCGCCGGACCCTTGACCTGCGTCAACGGCAGGGTGGTCAGCGTGCGTCCTTCGCCAGTTTGGTCTCGACTACGCGCGCCCACAGCGTGGCGCCAAGCGTGATGATCTCGTCGTTGAAGTCATAGCTCGGGTTGTGCACCTCGCAGCCGCCTTCGCCGCCGCCATTGCCGATATTGATGAAGGCACCCGGCACTTTCTCCAGCATGTAGGAGAAGTCCTCCGAGGCCATAACGAAGGGCCCCTCCCGATTCATGTTATCG
>CAWUOG010000665.1:0-1969 GCA_963923875.1 uncultured Alphaproteobacteria bacterium | reverse complement strand
CTCGCGTTTGGAATAGCGCCATTCGAGCTGCAGCGCGCGCGCCGACTGGACCGCCTTGGTGAGCAGGCTGCGCTTCGCGGCAGGCTGCAGACCGGGATCGAGCAGGCGGGCAGCCTGCATGGAAAGCGTCGAGGCGCCGGACACGATGCGGCCGCGGCCGATCCATTGCTCGGCGGCGCGGAATACCGCGAACGGATCGATGCCCCAATGCACGTCGAAGCGGCGGTCCTCGTAGGCTTTCAGCATCGCGAGGTAGGTCGGATCGACGTCGTCGACAGTGGTCCTGAGCCGCCACTTGCCGTCCGACGTGGTGAAGGCGCGCAACAGGCGGTCGTTGGCGTCGACGATCTCGGTCGAGCGCTCGCGATAGCGGGACAGATCGGGCGGAAACAGCCGGTCGAGCGCCAGCGCCGTCGCGGCCAGGGCGCTGGCCGCGAGCAGGCTGCCGACGAGGAGGCGCCGCAGGATCATCGTCTCAGCGCGGTGCGATGGTGACGCGGCCCATGGCGCTGCGCGCGTGGATGCGCGGGGCGTACATGTCCGAGACGTTGACCGCCGGCAGGGCGAAGCTTCCCGGCGTCACTGCCCGCACGATGTAGGCGACGTTGAAGCGGTTGGGGTTCCTCAATTCGCTGTCCCACCAGGTGCGATAGGTGCGGGTGCCGAGATTAAAGGCCGCGAAAAATCGGTCGTCGCGGCCCTCGCTGACACGCGTCGCCGTCAGCTCGCCCAGGAATGGGAACGACTTGGCGGTTTCGTCGTTGACCACCGCTTCGATCTCGAAGCCGGCCGGCAGCAGATCGAGCAGCGCCACTTCGTGATACGCACCGTCGAGGTTGCGCCCCTCGATCGACACGATCAGCCGCTGATTTTGGCGCAGCTTCGACAGGTCTGCAGCTTCGCCATCGAATGTGAAGTAGCGGCGGTTGACGCTCAGGCCTTCGCTAGAGGCCGGCAACGCCTCCTTCGGGACGCCGCGCGCTGTGACCTGCAGCCATACCGGCTGCTGGCCTTCGTTTTTGACCTTCATGCCGCGCGCGAGGGCGGCGGTATCGGGATTGAGCACGACCGGATCCTTGGTCGAGCGCTGTTTGTCGCCATCGACCGAGTAGTCGAGTTCGGCATCGCTACCGAGCGCGTGGGCCGCCAGCACCAGCCAAGCCTGCTCCTGCGTGGTGGTCTCGTCGACCCGGGCCACCAGGCGATCGCGCACCGAGCCTACGATCGCGGCGACGCCGTCTCGGCCGCCGGCCTCGGAGGCAAGGGCAAGCAGGGCGGCACGGTCGCGCAGGCGCGATCCGTAATAGTCCCCGGGAACGCTCTCATCGAGATGCTGGCGGGCGAGCCCGAAGGCCAGGCGGCCCCGGCCCGGCTCGCCGACCAGGTTGAGCGCGGCTGCGAGTTGTGCCCACGCAAGACCACCACGCATTTCCGCGCCCTTGGCGTCCTGGAAGTAGCGCACCCTGGACGGATCCGCGAGACCGGCCTTGGCCAGCACATACCAGCCGTAGGCCTGCGCATTTGGTGACAGCCGCTCGACGCTGCGGTTGAGCCAGGTCAGACCGCGCTGCAGCGAAGCCGACGGCACCGCCATCTGCTGTGCCCTGGCGCGCACCAGGAAGTCGAGGGCATAGGCCTGCAGCCATTCGGCGGCGGGGGAGGAGAACGGTCCCCACATGCCGAACGAGCCGTCGCCCATCTGCATGTCGACGATGCGGTAGATCGCCTCCTGCACGCGCTCCGGGATCTTCGGATCGGCAGGTCCGTACCCGAGCAGGGCGACGTCGTTGTAGTAGAGCAGCGGCATGGCGCGGCTCGTGGTCTGCTCGATGCAGCCATAGGGGTACTTGTCGAGCGCGCGCAGCAGGGCGGCCACGTCGATGCCCGGTATCCGCGACAGCGCCACGCTCACCTGGGTGGTGCCGTCGGCGAAAGGCGCAGTCAGGTTGCGATCGAGCGTCAACTCGCG
>CAWUOG010000664.1:0-1969 GCA_963923875.1 uncultured Alphaproteobacteria bacterium | reverse complement strand
TCCGGCGTCAGCGGCAGCAGGCAGACGGCGATGTCGGTCTGGCCGAGAAACGCCTCGAACTGATCGCGGCCATGAAAGAGAGGAACCTCCGCGGCCTGTCGCGGCGAGCGCACCCATGCCGAAACCCTGAAGCCCAGCGACTGCAGGACCAGCGCCGGCGCCTTGGCCATCATGCCGTAGCCGAGAAATCCGACCCGCCTCTGCTCGGGACGCACGATCGGCACCCGCCGCCACTCCTTCCTTGCCTGGGCGGCCTGGTAGCCCGGCATGTCGCGATGCAGGCGCAGGACGTGCATGACGACGTACTCCGTCATCATCGGATCGCCGCCGGCCGGCTCCACCTTGCCGAGCGGCACCTTCGGCAGCTTCGGATGCTCGATAAAGGCCTCGACGCCGGCGGAGCGGCTGAACATGGCCTTCAGATTGGGGAAGGCCGGCAGCACGCCGAAATCCGGATGCATGAAGGCGAGGTATTCGATGTCCTTCGGGTCGCCTGCGTCGGGCCAGAATCGAATCGGCAGATCCGGGAGTTGCTCCTTGAAGGCGTCCCGAAACGCCTGGGCACTGCCGATGACCTTGTCGAGATTGATGATGAGCAGCGCCATGGAGCTCCTCCCGCCGTTCGGCCGTTCTATTCGGCTGTTGTCTTGCCCTTGAAGGTACAGAGGTCTTTCACGACGCAGGCCGGGCAGTCGGGCTTGCGCGCCTTGCAGGTATAGCGGCCGTGCAGGATCAGCCAGTGATGGGCGTGCAGGCGAAATTCCTCGGGCACGCGCTTCAACAGCTTCAGTTCGACCTGCAGCGGGTTCTTGCCGGGGGCGAGGCCGGTGCGGTTGCCGACCCGGAAGATGTGCGTGTCGACGGCGATGGTCGCCTCGCCGAAGCCGACATTCATCACCACGTTGGCGGTCTTGCGGCCGACACCGGGCAGGGCCTGCAGCTCCTCGTGGGTGTTCGGCACCTCGCCGCCATGCCGCTCGATCAGCAACTTCGACAGCGCGATCACGTTCTTGGCCTTGGTACGGAACAGGCCGATCGTCTTGATGTGGGAGATCAGCTTGCGCTCGCCCAGCGCGACCATCTCGGCCGGTGTCTTGACGATCTTGAACAACGGGCCGGTGGCGCGGTTGACGCCGACGTCGGTGGCCTGGGCGGACAGAACGACGGCGACCAGCAGATGGTAGAGGTTCTCGTATTCCAGCTCCGTCTCCGGTTCGGGAATCGCCTGCTTGAGGCGGGCGAAGAACTCGGGGATAAGAGCGGGCTTCATCAGGGCCATATGGCTTCATAGCATGACCGACGCCGTTCATTTTTCAACGACGCTCAGCCCGCACCGCAGCCTGTCGCCCGAGGGCTTCAAGTGGCTGATCCGCGGCGTGCTGGCGGCCAATGTCGTGGTCGGCCTGCCGATGTACCTGCTCGGCGCCTGGCCGGTGGCCGGCTTCATGGGCATCGACGTCTGGCTGCTCTGGTTCTTCTTCCAGCGCAGCTATCTCGATGCCCGCCGGCGCGAGACGCTCACCCTGACCGACCGGGAACTGATCGTCGAACGGCGTTCACCCGACGGCGAGCTCGAGGAGCACCGGCTCGATGCCTACTGGCTGCGCTTCGACGTCAGCGAGGAACGGCTGGTCATAGTCTCGCGCGGCAATCGTATCGTGGTCGGCCGCTTCCTGTCGCCGGAGGAGCGCGGGCAGCTGGCGGAAGAGCTGAAGGCGGCGCACGCCAGGATGCGTACGCCGCGCCACGAGCATCGCTGGGACAATTAGAGTCCCAGTACGTCCTTCATGCCGTAGAGGCCGGGCTTCTTGCCCTTCAGCCACAGCGCGCCGCGCACGGCACCGGCGGCATAGCCCTCGCGGCTGAACGAGCGATGGGTGAGTTCCAGCCGTTCGCCGGCGGCCGCAAAGAAAACCGTGTGCACGCCCACTTCCTCGCCGCCGCGCAGGGTGGCGAAGCCGATCTCGCC
>CAWUOG010000663.1:0-1973 GCA_963923875.1 uncultured Alphaproteobacteria bacterium | reverse complement strand
GTGTCCCGGCAGCAGGAGGAGAGTCTGGCGAACGCCTTGATCGAGCTGCCATCGCGACTGAACGACACCCTGAACATGGAAGACGACTACAGGCGAATCGCGGAGAACGAGATCGCGAAGGCCCGTGATGTGCTCTATCTGGGGCGCGGGCTCAGCTTTCCGATCGCACTCGAGGGCGCACTGAAGCTGAAGGAGCTGAGCTACATCCACGCCGAGGGCTATGCCGGCGGCGAGATGAAGCATGGACCAATTGCGCTGATCGACGATCGAGTACCTGTCGTGGTGCTGGCGCCATCCGATGCGATCTTCGACAAGATTGCCTCGAATTTCGAGCAGGTCCGCGCAAGGGGCGGCAAGCTGGTGCTGATCAGCGATGCCAAGGGCGTCGCAAAACTCGGGGCGAAAGCCGAGACATCGATTGCGGTTCCCGACATGGATCAGACCGTGGCGCCAATCCTGTACACGGTCGCCGTTCAGTTACTTGCCTACTACACGGCGCTGGCGCTCAAGACTGACATCGACCAGCCGCGCAATCTCGCCAAGAGCGTGACCGTCGAATAGACGGAAGCCCAAAAAAAAAGAGGCACCGAATGGTGCCTCTTTTGCTTTATCGAGTGCCCTGTGGCAACCCGGGGGCCAGGCCCTGCGGCGCCGGAGCAGCGCCCTGCGGCGCGTTGGGACGGCCCTGACCCGGAGCGGGGGCGGGTGCGGGCCGCGGCGGCTGGGCCGGAGCAGGCGCGGGGGCCATCGTCTGGACGAGGGCACGCAGCTTTTGCTGCTCGGCATCCTGGGCCTTCTTGAACTCTTCCTCGTTCAGGTAGTGGTCCTTGTTCAGGTCCATCTGCATGAACTGATTCACCGCGTGCGCGGTCACCTCGACCCTGTCGAGGATGCCATCCTTGTTGGTGTCGATCTCGCCGAACTTCATCAGCGAAATCTTTTTGCGCAGTTCGAATGGCGGCAGACCCTGGGCCTGCGGACCGTCGGCCGGGCCAGCGAGAGCGATGTATTCCTGCTGGCTCACCTTGCCGTCGCCATTCTTGTCGAGCTGGTCGGCGCCGCGAAGCTGCATGTCGATGAAGTCGTTGATGGTCATCATGCCCTGGCGACGCTGCGCTTCGGCTTGCTGCCGAGCGGCGGCCTCGCGGGCGAGCGAGCGCTGCACGATCAAGCGCAACTCAGGCTCGGTGACCTTGTTGTCCCGGTCGGTGTCGTAGTTGTTGAATTCGGCGTGGACCAGTGCCTCGGCTTCGGGACGCTCGATGAAGCCGTCGCGATTGGTATCGAGGTTCAGGAATTCCTGGCGGGCCCGCGCCTGGCGCTCGGCGAGCGGCGGAAGGCCGGGCGCGTCGGTGGTGAACGGCGCTTCGGCAACCTTGAGGAACTCCTCGAGGGAAACCTTTCCGTCCTTGTTGGTGTCGAGCTGCTCGAACGTCTTCATGCGGTACTTCAGGAAGTCCGCTCGCGTGACTTCGCCTTTCTTCGCCGTGTCGATCTCATGGAACCAGATCGGAAGTGGCACCGGCGCGGCAGCACCCTGGGCCGGCGGTGTCGTAGGCTGCGCTGACGCCGGCGGCTTCGGGGCAGGCTGTGCCTGCGGCGGCGCGGCTTGGGCAGGCGGCTTGTTCTGGGGCCAACCTTGAGCTGGCGACGTCTGCGCGGCGGCGGGCAGTGTCGCCATGGGCAAGGTCACCACGGCGGCAGCGAGGGAGAGGGGAGCAAGAAGACGGCTCATCGACGGCGGCTCGCGTAACGAGAGGGGAAAGTCGTATCGGCGGCCATGAGTCTTATGTCAACGTCCGCTCTACGAGACCAGCCTGCGACCCAATCGCGTCGAAAGCATGGCGTGCCGGCATTGGGGTTGCACATGCCAACCGGATGGGCCATCGTGCGTCGCATGCCGACCTCGGAGAAGGGTCGCAAGTATTTGGGAGGCAAGGGTAATTTCGCGGGATCGGCGTGTTGATTCGATT
>CAWUOG010000662.1:0-1981 GCA_963923875.1 uncultured Alphaproteobacteria bacterium | reverse complement strand
GGGGCCGGCAGCGCCATCACGCGGAACACGCGCGGGCTGACCCGCTCGGTCAGCGCCTTGATGGTGCCGCCCTTGCCCGCCGCGTCGCGGCCCTCGAGCACGATGATGATGCGCTCACCCTTTTCCTTCACCCAGGCCTGGAGGTAGCAAAGTTCTTCCTGCAGTTCGCGCAGCGCCTTTTCGTAGGTCTTGCGGTCGAGCTTGCCGCCGTCTTTTTCCTTCTTCGACATCGTCATCCCCTCCCGGACGTCCGGGAAATCATCGGTCAATTCAACCCGGCCCGCGACTCCTTTCCTTGATGGACATCAAGGGCTCAGCCGCCCAGCGTCACCGCCACGAGCACGAGTGCGACGCACAGACCCACGATCATCGCGCCGGCCCGCCAGGGATTGGAGCCCGTGTGACGGGCCCAGCAGTACCCGACGATGAACAGCAGACAGACCTGCAGAAGATTTGCGGCGCTCAAGGCCAGGTGGCTGTCGCGAAAAACCAGGAACGGCAGCATGCCGGGCAGCGCGGTCAGCGACACGATGACGGCGATCGCGAATGCCGCACCGTAATCCCGCGGCCGCAGCCGCGCGCGCTCGGTGCCGGCATGCTTGAAGACGTCGAGCACGAGGCGGTGAAAGGCCTCGCGATCCGCCTCGCTCAGGTTGGGTTCGTCCTCCAGACCGAATTCGTCGCGGATCGCAGCCATCGCCCTATCGTCGTCCGTCGCCTGCCGGAGCTGGCGCACGAACTGGATCCTGCGATTGCGGCCGAAAACCGAACCGATGAGGTAGAGCACTGCGTCGATCACGCCCCAGGCAACATTGCAGCCGACTATTGCGATGATCAGTTCGCGCGCATCGAACTCGCCCGTTTTCACCAGCACGCGAGCGCCAAGCGTGACGGTGAGTGCCATGATCAGGCCGAACAGCAGTTCGCCCAGGCTGTCGGTGGGGTCGAGATACCGATGGATGAGGCGGATCAGCATGACGCTATTTCGCCGCATGACGGCGCGGCCGCGACACTGCGACGGTAACCCAGAAGTTCCAGCCCTCGGGCCGGTTCACGGCATCAAACTCCTTGTAGCCGCGCAGCCCGAGATCGACCGCCAAGCCGCCCACGGCGAAACTGTAGCCGGCCTGCGGGCCGACACCGATCACCCGCGACTGGAAGGCGCCGAGGCTCGCACCAGGGCCGCTGTCGGCGCCGAGCTGATTGTAGAAATAGCCGGCCGCTCCGAAATAGAACGCCTCGGTCGGCGAATAGGACAGGCCCCAATCGACATGGCTGTCTGTGCCGTTCTGGTAAAGCGTATACGGGTTCATGAAGTTCTGCGTGAGCCCCGCGGTTACCGAGAACTCCAGCCCGCTACGGGACAGGAACGTGTAGGCGAGGCCGAAATCGATCGCCCAGTGGCCGATGCCGAGACCCGCCAGCCGGTTGGGGTCATAGGCGCCCACGGGCACGGTCGGCATGGTGTAGGCCATGAAATTGTGCGGACCGACCTCCCACTTCAGCATCGCCAGCGGATAGATGTCGCCAATGCCCGTCATCGTATCGCTGCGCGTGCCGGCGATGCCGTTGCCGCCCGGTCCGGAAAGCGTCGCCCAGACCGAGCCGTCCATGCGCCCCGGCGCGAAGGTCGCGCCGACGAAGAGCTGCCCGTGCAGCACCGGCTCGGCGAAGGTGTAACTCGGAGTCAGGAAGAGATACTGCTCCGTGATGTCGATGCCAGCGGCCACCTTCGCCCCGATGTTGAACGAGCGGCTGGCACTCGCCGAGGCCATGCGCTGGTAGTAGATCGTCTCCAGCGCGAAGCCTGGATCGCCCGGCACCGCCGCAAAGCTCGCGAATTGGCCAGGCAGCCAGGCGCTGGCGCCACCTTCGTCCGCCGCAGACGGCAGGTTGACCGACAGTGCGAACGGCCCCGCCAAAAGGACAATTCGCAGCAAAGCTGCAGACCGTCCGGTTCGCTTGGTCTTTCCAGTCAAGA
>CAWUOG010000661.1:0-1984 GCA_963923875.1 uncultured Alphaproteobacteria bacterium | reverse complement strand
GTGTTAGCTTTCCCGGCATGAGCGCCCCGTCCGTCGTCTCCTCGAACCAACCCGACCTGTTCGGACCGATGCTGCGCGCCTGGCGCCGCCGGCGGGGCGCCAGCCAGCTCGCCCTCGCACTGCAGTCGGGGGTTTCCCAGCGCCATGTCAGCTTCCTGGAATCGGGCCGCGCGAGGCCAAGCCGCGAGATGGTCGTGCAGCTCACCTCAGCCCTGAATGTACCACTTCGCCAACGCAATGCCATGCTGCTGGCCGCAGGCTTCGCGCCCGTCTATCGCGAGAGCAATCTCGCGGCGCCCGAACTCGCGCCGGTGCGCCAAGCGATCGAGCGCATGCTGAAACAGCAGGAGCCTTACCCGGCCGTGGTGATCGACCGGCTGTGGAACCTGCTTCAGGCCAATGATGCAGCCAATGCCTTTACAATGTTTCTGTTCGAAGGACCGCCGCCGCCCCCGCCGCCGGGCAAGGCTCCCAACCTGCTGCGCTGGCTGCTCGATCCAAAGGCCTTGCGGTCCAAGATCTCGAACTGGGAGGAGGTCGCGCGCTATCTGATCTCGACGACATATGCCGAGATCCTGGCGGATGGCGGCGAGCCCAAGGCGTTGGCCTTTATCGAGGAGATCATGGCATTTCCCGAGGTGCCGGCCTCTTTTCGCCGGGTCCGATTTGAAGAACGGCCGTCACCGGTGGTGACGATCGACTATCTTGTGGGGGGCAAGGCGTTGTCGGTATTTACGACTATTGCCACGCTCGGCACGCCGCAGGATGTCACTCTGCAGGAAGTGCGAGTCGAATGTTTCTTTCCCGCAGACGACCGCAGCGACGCCTTGTTCCGCAGTCTCGCCGCAAAGGGCTAAAGTTTCCCCGAGGCAGGGGAGAGAGATGAAACAGCCGAGCACCGACATTCGGCGGCTTCGCCTTGAATGTTCTGGACCAGGCGGGTCCCGGCGCGATGGGCAAGATCATGCGTGCCCGAAAGGCCGCCTGCCGCACCTGCCAGCAAGGCCGTGCCGCCGAGTGGCTGCTTGGCCGGAAGACGGCGCCCCGGCAGGGTGACTCCTTGGCCTAGCTGCGGTGGGCCTCGCTGACGGCATCCTCAATCGTTGAACGATAGCTGACCTCGGGTTCGCGTGCGCCGGCGGCAAGCAGGGTTCGACGCGCGGCTATCGAGGCACCCGTAATGAACAGGCGCACACCATGGCGCTGCGCCTTGCGGGCAGTGCCGGCGATCACGTTGGCGGCCGTCGAATCGACGAACGGCACGGCCGTGAAGTCGATCACGAATGCCTTGCGCTGGTCGGCAATACGATCCAGCACTGCTCCAACGGTCGAGGCTGTGCCGAAGAAGAAGGCACCGCTCAGGCGATAAACCACGACGGCGGAATCGGTCGCCAGCGTCGGGTCATACGGTGTGCGCTTGCCGTTAGCCATGTCGGCGCGATCGACCGGCACCAAAGGCGCATCCTCCTCGATGCCCGTCGCCGTTGCCATGCGGTTGATGAACAGCACCGCGCCCAGGGCAAAGCCCACAATGATGCCTTCGGTGAGATCGCGGAAAATGGTGAGCAGGAACGTCGCCAATAGCACCACTGCATCGCCGCGCGAACTCTTCAACAGAGTGAGGAACTCGTGCTTCTCGGCCATGTTCCAGGCGACCGTCACCAGGATCCCGGCAAGAGCGGCCAACGGAATGTGGCTGGCCAGGGGGGCTGCCAGAAGGATGAACAACAACAGAAATACCGCATGCAGCATGCCGGCGATGGGGCCACGGGCGCCGGCACGCACATTGGTGGCTGTGCGCGCAATCGTGCCGGTCACACAAAGGCCCCCGCACAGAGCGGAGCCCATGTTGGCCACTCCTTGAGCGACCAGTTCGCAGTTCGACCTGTGCCGGCGACCGGTCATGCCGTCGGCAACCACGGCCGACAGCAGGGATTCGATGGCTCCCAGCAATGCGAAGGCGATGGCATCGGGCAGCACGGCA
>CAWUOG010000660.1:0-1987 GCA_963923875.1 uncultured Alphaproteobacteria bacterium | reverse complement strand
GAAAGCCAGGTGCAGGCCCGCCTTGCAGCCGAAATCCAGCGGCAGGCCAGCATGATCGGCTACATCAACGCCTTCCACCTGATGACGCTGGTGCCGATCCTGACCGCGCCGCTGGCGTTCCTGTTCGTGATCCGAAGACCCTAGAAACACTTCCCCACGTGAATGGGGAAGGCGTCTGGCCTACGGCTTCTTCTGCGTGTAGGCGCCGCCGGAGTTGGCGGCGCGCACTTCGGCCGCGCTCCTGGCTTTGCGGATCACCTCGAGCCGGCGCGCCTCGTCGTCGAGCATCGCCTTGGCGTTCTTGACCACCGCCGGCGCGTGGTGCGGCGGGAACTTCACCGCGCCGTTCTCGTCCATGTGGATCAGGTCGCCCGGCGCCACGTCCATGCCGCCGACCGAGACCGGCACATTGACCGACTGGACCGCCATCTCGCCATGGCCGGCCGAGACGCCGCCCAGCATGTACTGGAACTTGAGCCTGCGGATCGCGTCGACGTCGCGCGACGGACCGTTCGACAGCATGCCGATGCAGCCGACCGCCATCATCGAGCTCACCATCATTTCGCCGGCGAGACCCGCCTTGTTGTGCAGCTCGGGCGGCCACTTCTGCTGGATCACCAGGATGGTCGGCTTCTTCATGGCGTCGAGCGCGTCGACCACGTCCATGAAGGACAGCCGGCCCTGGTAGTTCGGGTCGGGCAGGCCGTAGACGCAGGTCACGGCATAACCGACGGTCGGACCGAGCTCGGGGTAGATGCAGCGGATCGTGCTGTCGGTGTACCAGTTCTCGGTCCACGGATTGTACAGGCCGAGGCAAAGCGGATTCTTCGGATAGGTCGCCACCACGTTGGTGATGGTCGGCGTGTCGATCTTGCGCAGTTCGGAAAAGATCTCGTCGCTCAGCTCGGTCATCGCGTGCGTTTCCCCATGTTCAGGACGGCGCACCTTACGCGAGGACCGGCCGGCGACGCGAGTCGCACGACCGGTGCCGGTTCGCGCCTCAGTCCCGCGCCTGGCCCCGCACCGAGCTGGATGTGTAGCCGTGGTTGGCACCCGCGTTCGCCGCCGGCATCCGCTCACGGCCGAGGCCCTCGCACCAGTTCATGCCGGCGAGCGGCAGGCGCTGGGCCTGCGCCACCAGGCCCGCGGCGGCGTAGTCGATGCAGCGTGCGCCGTCGAGACTGTAGACCGGCGCCATCAGGCCGTGCTGCCCGTGCCCCGCGCCCAGCACGTGGCCGAATTCGTGCATCATCACACCGGAGAGATCGCGGCCGCCGAGGCGATCGGAGATGACATAAACCACGCCGCCGCCACTGCCCCCGACCGTGACCGCGAGCGCATCCTTGCCCTCGCCGCTATGGGCGATCCGATGGCGGCTGTCGACCCGCAGTACCAGCCAGCCGCCCGAGCGCTTCAGCCGCTGCAGGTCGGCCACCGAGACATCCTGGGGCAGCAATTTCGCCTCCAGCCGGATCATGCCATTGAGGACGTGGTTCCACTGGCGCAGCGCCGAGACGATCCTGTCCCGCTCCCGCGAGTCGAAATCGTGGTCGACATAGAAGTTGAGGATGCGGCCGGTCGCGGCACGGGCCGGGCGATCAGTATAGTCGGCCGGCGCGAGCGCGGCCGTTCGGGACTGGGCATCGGCAGGATAGCTGTACAACGCAAGGCCCACCGCCAGCAGCACCAGGCCGCCGACCAGGAGGGCTGCAATCACACGGCCAAGGCGCACGTTCGTCTTCGCTCCCCACGACTCTGTCGAAGGCTACGCCCGACACCACGGGCACATCCCTGAGGACAAGCAAAGAAATCGCGAAAAGCGCCGCCGCAATTTGCACACAATCGAGGCCGGCCCGCGAGGCACCGACCGCAGGGGGCCGGACCTCGCGTTGCCTCCTCGAATCACTCGGCGGGCTGGGTCGCTACGTGCACGGTCGTAGTCGGATCCGGGATGTGCAGGAACAGCGCGCACACCACCGCTGAGACC
>CAWUOG010000659.1:0-1993 GCA_963923875.1 uncultured Alphaproteobacteria bacterium | reverse complement strand
CGATCGTGCCGAACTCGTTGTACATCAGCGGCAGCGGCTTCTCGATCAATCCGAGGGAGACCAGGGTCGTATTGATAACGCCTTTGTCCTGCAGGATGGTCATCCAGGCGAATGTCCGGACGACGATGCCGGTGAGAAGCGGCGCGATCACAGCCATCAGCGCCAGCGCGTGGCCGAGCCGCGACTGCATGCGTGCCATCCAGTGCGCGAGCGGATAGCCGACCAGCAGCGAGACGACAGTGGTGATCAAGCCGATGCGCAGCGTGGCCCATAGCGCATCGTGGAAGATGCCGGCCGAATCGTCGATGAAGCGCTCGTAGTGGCGGGTCGTCAGGAACGCGTTGGGATTGTTGACCGGATTGCCCGAATAGAAAGACATCGTCGCCATTACGGCGAAGGGCAGCACGAAGAACAGCACGAACAGCAGCAGCGCCGGCGCGATCAACCAAGCAATGGGTGACGGCATCGACGAGGGACGGGCGGCAGCAACAGCCATGCGTGGCGCATGTTGGCGCAGGACGATGGTTCGGTCCACGCCGAAGGACAGCGGCTATTGGCCATGCTAGGGGACCGCCCCATGGCATCGAAATTGCCGCTCCTTGCGTTGCTCATAGCAGTGACGTGCCTCAGCCAGTTCTATCGCGCGTCCAATAGCGTCATCGCACCGGAACTGACGCGCGACCTCAATCTGTCGGCCAGCGAACTGGGCTGGGCCGGCAGTGCATTTTTCTTCGCCCTTTTCGCCGTGCAATTGCCGGTCGGCCTGTGGTTCGACCGCTACGGCGCGCGGCGCACCGTAGCGGTCGTTTCGTTGCTGGCGGTCGCGGGAGCCGTCTGGATCGCCCAGGCCACAGACGCCACCGGCCTGATCGCCGGCCGCATCGTGGTCGGTGTCGGATGTGCCGCCTCGTTCATGTCGGTGGTCTTCCTGTGCGCGCGATGGTTTCCGCCCAGCCGCCTCTCAACCGTCCTGTCCTGGGTGTTCGCCGGCTCCAATATCGGCGCCCTGATCGCGGCAACTCCCTTGGCCTGGGTCGCCGGCGCGGTCGGTTGGCGCAACGGCTTTCTGGGTCTCGCCGGACTCACCTTGGTCGTCGCCGTGTTGTTCTACGCCGTCGTGCGCGACCGGCCACCGGGCGACAAGTTGCCGGCCACGCACAAGGAAGCCCTGGGCGACGTATTCCGAGGGCTCCTGGAGGTCTGGCGCACGCCGGGCCTGCTGCCGCTGCTCTCTATGCACTTCTTCGCCTACGCCACCATGATGACCATCTTGGGCGTCTGGGCAGGCCCCTATCTGTTCGACGTCCACAAACTCGACGCCGTGCAGCGCGGCAATGTCCTGCTGGCGATGGGTGTGGCGCAGACGCTCGGCATTCTGGCCTACGGGCCGATGGATCGCGTCCTACACTCGCGCAAGAAAGCGGTGCTGGGTGGTACCTTCATCTCGGCCGCCCTTCTGGCGGCAATGGCGTCCGTCGCGCAGCCGCCCTTGTGGCTCGCGATCACGCTGTTGATCGTGCTCTGCTTCTTCTGCGCCTTCGGCACTGTCATCGTCGCCCAGGGCCGCACACTGTTTCCCGACCGCCTCGGCGGCCGCGCTGTTACCACGGTCAACATGGCACAGTGTTTGGGACTGACCGTCCTGCCCGCTTTGACCGGTTATATCGTCGAGGCATTGCACGCGACCGATGCAGCCTACCGCGCGGTGTATGGCGTGCTTGCCGCCGGCCTTGTCCTGGGTTCGATCGCTTATCGGTACTCTCGCGACAACGCCTCGGTCTGAGACGCTATCAGGGTCTGACGATAGTCCACCCCTTTTCGTTGAGATCGATCAGCGAGACCACTCCCGCCTGAACGATTCTGGCCTCCGGATAGAGGGGGATGTCTTCCGGCTTACGATTTTCATTGCGTGCCATTGTGTCTCTCGTGTTGCCGCAGGCCTCGAAAGACACGTTGGGCAGGCTTTCGGAGATGGACTTCAGCCGTGCCAACA